>NZ_JBVAYN010000029.1:0-25556 GCF_055420065.1 Massilimicrobiota sp. mt181 | reverse complement strand
CTTTGCTCAATCTTCTGTCCTTGCTGATTATGAAACCCTACTTTCGGGCATTCACCAATAATGAAGAAATTTATCAGCTGAGCATCGCCTATATGAGCGTGTGTTCGTTCATGCAAATTCCCAATATGGTGCATATCGCCATCCAGAAGATGATACAAGCCACTGGGAACATGGTTGCTCCCATGTGGTTCCAGATTGCAGGAGTCGTTGTTAATTTTGTGCTCAACCCCATTCTGATTTTTGGCATTGGCATTTTCCCGGCTATGGGAATCCTCGGCTCTGCGGTGGCTACGGTTGCAGGCTATTTGCTGTCCATGGTTTTGGCGTTGGCTCTGCTGCTGGGGAAAAATCAGAAGGTGAAGGTAAAGACCGAAGGCTTTCATTTGCAAAAGCAGATGATCGTCCGTATTTTTGCCTTTGGCCTGCCGTCTTTTATTATGAACGCTCTCAGTTCGTTTATGGTGACCTTCGTCAATCTGTTCCTGGTGGCGTATTCCGATACGGCGATCGCTTTCTTCGGCGCATATTTTAAGGTGCAGCAGCTGATCGTTATGACGGTAAATGGCTTGATCCAGGGTTGTTTACCAGTTATGCGGTTTAACTACGGTGCGGGGAACCGCGAAAGGCTGCATTCCGCTTTCCGGTACGGAACCGCTTTGGTCACTGGCATGATGATACTGGGAACGTTGGCTGTCATCCTCTTTCCGGCGCAGATTTTGGGATTGTTCACGGCGTCGGAAGCCATGCGCTCCTTTGGAATCTCCGCTATGCGGATTATGGCGGCAAGCTATCTGTTCTGCGGCCTCTCTACCATGATTTCCACCTATTTTCAGGCTACGGAAAAAGTTGGTTCCAGTATGATAATTCAATTATGCAGGCAGATGCTTTTCTTTATTCCAGTCCTATGGTGTCTGGACAAATTATTCCATTTGAATGGAATTTGGCTTGCATTTCCTGTTGCAGAAACTGGAACTTTAATCGTTGCTCTCATAATGATGGTTTGGTATCATCATAAAAAAACATAACATGTTCTACGAAGGAGGAATTATGAACGATACTTTCATGAAAGAGAAGCCAGTATTACCATTGATTTTATCCATGTCTTTACCGATGGTGTTATCTATGCTGGTCAATTCTCTCTATAACATTGTAGACAGCTTTTTCGTCGCACAGATCAGCGAGGAAGCTATGACAGCATTATCATTGGTTTATCCAATTCAAAATTTTATCAATGCTGCTGGAATTGGATTTGGTGTTGGAGTCAACGCAGTAATCGCCTTCTATCTAGGTGCAGGAGATGGTAGAAAAGCGGATCAAGCTGCCACACAGGGACTTGTATTTGCTGTCATTCATGGCATTGTTATGACAATCTGCTGTATTACAATTATGCCGTTTTTTTTACAAATGTTTACTTCATCTGAAGCTGTAATTGAACTTGGTATTCGCTATTCTGTTGTTGCGTTCACTTTTACATTGATGATTACCATCAGTATAACATTTGAGAAACTATTTCAGGCAATAGGAAACATGAAAACAACCATGATAAGCCTAATGTGTGGGTGTGTTACAAATATTGTTTTAGATCCTGTTTTGATTTTTGGCTACGGTCCATTTCCGAAAATGGGAATCGAAGGTGCTGCATTGGCAACTGGCATCGGGCAGACTTTGACGCTAGCAATTTATCTCGTAGTCTATTTTGTGCGACCAATTCGTGTGAATATCCGCAGGCAGTACATTCTGCCCAGCAAAAAGATGGTAATAAAGCTGTACTCCATTGGTATTCCCGCAACTTTGAATCTGGCACTTCCGTCTCTTTTGATTTCAGTACTCAATGCTATTTTGGCGGCATATTCCGAAGTGTATATTCTCGTTTTGGGCATCTATTACAAATTGCAAACATTCATTTATCTGCCAGCAAATGGCATTGTTCAGGGGATGCGCCCTCTGATTGGCTATAACTATGGCGCAGGAGAGAATGAAAGGGTTAGTCAGATTTATAAAATTGTCTTGTGCATGAGTGGTATCATTATGGTGTTTGGTATAGTGATATGCCTGCTGATTCCAGACCAGTTGATGATGTTGTTTACCCATGCAGAAGAGACGATTCAAGTCGGGGAAACTGCTTTGCGTGTCATCGGGGCCGGGTTTATCGTCTCTGCGGTTTCTGTAACATCTTCTGGCGCATTGGAGGGACTTGGGAAAGGGACTTCATCTTTACTGATTTCCCTCTGTAGGTATGTAGTGGTCATCATTCCGATAGCATTTTTACTCAGCAGATTTTTTGGAGCCATTGGTGTTTGGAATGCATTTTGGATTACAGAAGTAATTACCGCAATTATATCCATTTGCGTTTACAACAAAGCAATCACAAAGCCTGTAAAGACAGCTAGAAAGTCATAAATATATGCTGGATAAATTCTTGCTTTTCTAAAATGAATGGTAATTGTATAATTTTGACAGTGATAAGTGAGAGGAGATACTATTATGGAAATCAAAAAAATTCATCACGAATTTTCAATATGTCAGGTGGAAGATTTTTCTTTTGTAAATATAGATTCCGAGTATTTCTTCATTGGAAAGACGGATGAAGAAAAATCTCTTGTTTGTCTCACAAGCAAAGTTCCGCCTAATGTCATTCGGCGTGATGATGGCTGGAAAGCACTTCGGATTCAAGGTGTTCTGGAATTTTCCTTGATAGGGATATTGTCTAAAATCACAGTAATCTTAGCAGATAATAACATTTCGATTTTTGCAGTCTCTACTTACAATACGGACTATCTTCTGATTAAAAAGGGAAATTATGAAAAAGCGATACAAGCGCTTGAAAACGCCGAATATAAAATAATAGATTAACTGCTCCTACTTATAAGAAAGTAATGTAGTGTGGCTAATTGAAATTTGCAGGAAAGGTAAAATGATTACCATGAAAAATATAGAAAACAGTTGCAAAATCGCATTGGCACAAGCATAACGGGTCATTTTTGATAAGAATGCATCTTTTAAAAAGATACTTCAAGAGGAGAAAATTAAGAAATGAATTGCAGACACGGGACTATACATTTATCATGACAAGAACAAGTCAAAATGTGAATATTTCTAATAAAGAACGTGCCATGATTGGAAATAACAATCATGCTGCAGCAGTGATTCATTTACATTGTGATGGTGCTGGATCAAGTGCTAGAGGAGCTCATACGATTGCTCCAGGAAGTGACAATCCTTATTGCCCATCTATTTATAGTGCTTCATCTAAATTGGCGCAAAAAGTCATTAGTTCTTATTGTGCGAAAACAGGTATAAAAAATCGAGGAGTTTCTTATCGTAATGATTTATCAGGTATCAATTGGAGTGAAGTCCCAGCTATTTATATTGAAATGGGATTTATAACGAATGCCACAGAAGATCAGCTTTTAAATGATAATGCTTTTCAAACAAAATGTGCACAAGGTATTGCTGATGGAATAAATACTTATTTTTAGGAGAATATATGAAACGTTATCGTTCAAAAATTGGAATCATGTGGTTTATAACAATTGTTGGAATGATATTTTGTAACTATATGTTATTCGAACTTGTTGCATGGCGATTAGATGATTGGGATATGTGGATAACATTACTGGTCGTGGTTCCTATTGATGTTTTATTTGTTTTATGTACATTTTTCACTTATTATGAGTTTCATGATGATTATTTGGAAGTGAGATGTGTTTATTTCTTTCATGAAGATATTCCATATCATGATATTCGCTCTTTTAAAGAATCACGTAATCCAATCAGTTCTAGTGAATTATCACTTGATCGTCTTGATATCATATATAAGGCGCAAAAAGATAGAAATGGAAATAGTGAGATATTGATTTCACCTGTTAAAAAGCAGAAATTTATTCAAGAATTAGAAAAAAGAAGTCATATATTTGTATCAAAATAGTCATCAAAAAGATGACTATTTTGCTTTATGATAAAAAACATGTGAAACGATAAAAACTGTGTAGACTTTTGTTATAAAATTGATTAGAATAGGTTTGTAAATTATAGACAAAGGAGATAGGAACAGTATGAGTGGTTTTTTTGGGGTTGCATCACAAAATGATTGTGTTATGGATTTGTTTTTTGGAGTGGATTATCATTCGCATTTAGGAACTAGACGAGGTGGTATGGCTGTTTATGGAAAAGATGGTTTTCAGCGTTCTATTCATAATATCGAAAATTCACCTTTTAGAACAAAATTTGAAAAAGATGTTGAAGAATTTGCCGGAAATATTGGAATTGGATGTATTTCTGATAGTGAAGCTCAGCCATTATTAGTGAATTCGCATTTAGGATCATTTGCGATTACAACAGTAGGAAGAGTCAATAATCTTGAAGAATTAAAAACATTGTGCTTTGAGCAGGGAAAAACACATTTTCTGGAAATGAGTGGAGGAGAAATTAATCCAACAGAAATGGTGGCTGCATTAATTAATCAAAAAGAATCTATTGTTGAAGGTATTCAACATGCACAAAAATTAATTAAAGGTTCAATGAGTATTTTAATTATGACAAGTGAAGGTATTTATTGTGCTAGAGATAAATTAGGAAGAACACCAGTTATTATTGGTAGAAAAGATGATGCTTATTGTGTCACTTTTGAAAGTTCAGCATTCCTCAATTTAGGTTATCATCATTATAAAGATTTAGGTTCAGGAGAAATTGGTTTTATCTATCCTCATGGATTTACACAAAAAGTGAAACCAAATGATCAAATGAAAATTTGTTCGTTCTTATGGGTTTATTATGGTTATCCAACATCAACATATGAAGGTGTCAATGTAGAAAAGATGCGTTATGACTGTGGAAGCATGCTTGCAAAACGTGATCAGGGAACAGTTGAACCTGATAGTGTTGCTGGAGTGCCTGATTCAGGATTAGCACATGCGATTGGATATGCCAATGAATCAGGTATCCCATTTGCAAGACCATTCATTAAATATACACCAACTTGGCCACGTTCATTCATGCCACAAAATCAGGGGCAAAGAAATTTAATTGCTAAGATGAAACTTATTCCTGTTAAAGAATTGATTAAAAATAAAAGTTTATTATTAATTGATGATTCTATTGTGCGAGGAACACAATTAAGAGAAACAACAGAATTTTTATATCAGTCAGGAGCTAAAGAAGTTCATGTTAGACCAGCCTGTCCACCTATTTTATATGGTTGTAAATACTTGAATTTCTCACGTTCTAATTCAGAATTAGATTTAATTACACGCCGTGTGATTAAAGATTTGGAACAGGGAGATGTCACTGATGAAGTATTAGCTGAATATGCAAATCCTGATAGTGAAAAATATCAACAAATGTTAGATGAAATCTGTAAGAGATTAAAATTCACATCTTTAAGATATCATCGTTTAGATGATTTGATTGAATCTATTGGTATTGAACCATGTAAACTATGCACATATTGTTGGGATGGAAAAGAATAAAAGGGTTAGAGCTTTGCTTTAATCTTTTTTTTGCTCGTTTTTAAATCATATGAGATAAAAGTAAATAAAAATTGTCAAATGATAAGATGTTTGGTATAGTTTTGATGTATGAAGTTAAAGGAGAAATACATGGATAGAACAAAACAGATTGAACAAAGTATTATAAAAAAATATAGAAAGCCTATATGGAGAAAGTTTGTGAAAGCCATTCAAACATATGATTTGATTTCGCCAGGTGATAATATTGCTGTATGTATTTCTGGTGGAAAAGATTCTATGTTAATGGCAAAGTTACTTCAGGAAATAAAAAAGCATGGACAATTTGATTTTGGATTGGTTTTTTTATCAATGGATCCAGGATATAATGAAAAAAATCGTAAAAAGATTGAAGAGAACGCAAAAATTATGGGAATACCTGTTCAGTTTTTTGAATCAGATATTTTTAAGGTTGTCACGAATATCGAGAAATCACCATGTTATTTATGTGCAAGAATGCGTAGAGGCTTTTTATATGCGAAAGCAAAAGAATTAGGATGTAATAAAATAGCATTGGGACATCATTTTGATGATGTGGTTGAAACAATTTTGATGGGAATGTTTTATGGTTCTCAAATTCAGACAATGATGCCAAAATTACATAGTACAAACTTTGAAGGAATGGAATTAATTAGACCCATGTATTTGATAGAAGAAAAGGATATTATCAATTGGTGTAAATATAATGATTTGTCTTTTATTCAATGTGCCTGCCGTTTTACTGAAGAAATGGAAGAATTAGGAGAAGTGCATCATACTTCTAAACGTGAGGAAATGAAGAACTTATTGAAGTACTTAGAGACAATGAATCCTAATGTGAAAAAGAATGTCTTCAAAAGTGTAGAAAATGTGAATCTGGCAACCATTATTTCATATAGTGATGAAACAGGAAAACATCATTTTTTAGATCATTATCATAAAGGAGAATAAAATGTTTTCGAGATTTGCGTTATTAGTAGGAGAAGAGAATATCCAAAAGTTAAATCAGGCTCATGTTATTGTATTTGGAGTTGGTGGAGTTGGTGGATATGTTGTTGAAGCATTGGTAAGAAGTGGTATTGGACATATCACAATTGTAGATAATGATGTTGTGTCACTGTCTAACTTAAATCGTCAAATTATAGCAACACAGGAAACAATTGGTCAAAAGAAAGTTGATGTGATGAAAAAGAGAATTTTATCAATCAATCCTCAATGTGATGTCACAACATTAGATATGTTTTACTTGCCTGAAACAGCAGATCAGATTGATTTATCATCATATGATTATGTTGTTGATGCGATCGATACAATCACTTCTAAAATAGAGTTGGCAGTGCGTTGTAATCAAAAAATACCTCTTATTAGTTCTATGGGTACTGGTAATAAAATGAATCCAGCCTTACTAGAAGTCAGTGATCTTTATAAGACATCTGTTTGTCCTCTTGCGAAAGTCATGAGAAGAGAGTTAAAAAAACGTCATATTCAACATCTCAAAGTGGTTTATTCTAAAGAAATACCAATCAAACCTCAACAATCTAATGAGGTGACCAATAAAAGAACTGTACCTGGAAGTACGTCATTTGTTCCTTCAAGTGCAGGACTATTGATTGCTAGTGAAGTTATTAAAGATTTGCTGAAATAAGCAAATCTTTTTTCACGTTTTTAGGTCAGGCAACATATGTTAAATTGAGGTGTCAAAGATGAGAGATCAGCTTCAATCTTATATTTATACAGAAAAATTTTTAGCTCAATTATATCGTAGAGCTGCAGCGTTGGCTTCTTCACAAGAAGAAAAGAATGCTTTGTTGGCATTTGCTCAAAATGCAGAAACAAATGCGAATTATCTCAACTACTTCTATAAGTTAGAATATGGTGTGAATTATGATCCTATGATTCCTGAAATTAATTTACAGGGAGGATATAGAGCAGTTCTTAATGAAATCTTAAAATTAGAAATAAGTTCATATCTGGAGTATCGTAAACTCACATACAATCAAAGTAATAACGAATTCAGAGAAACTGTAAGGGCAATTGCTGATACAAAACTAGGACATATTTTAACTATTTTAGCTATTATTACAAATCTCAACACTCCAAAAATGGATGGCTAACATTTGTGTTAGTCATTTTTTTAGTACATCTCTTAATAAGAGATAAACTCTACGACTGAAATATTTCCTTTCTTTGCTAAAAGTGATATACTAAACTTACAAAGATGAGGAGGAAAAGACATGGGAGTTGTTTATACAAACAATAATCGCAAGAAATATATCATGATAGGTGGCGTCATTGTTATTGTTGCTATTATTGCTGTTGTCTTATTTTTTGTTTTAGGAGGAAATAATGATGAGGCAACATTAAAAAACTTTTATACACAAATATCAGAAAAGAATTATGAGGAGATGTATAACAATATAAGTGAAGAATCACAAAATCAGTATCCTCAGGAAACTTTTATTGAAAGAAATCAAAATATTTATGAGGGGATAGAAGCAAGTGATTTTCAAATTGAAGTGACAGATGAACAAGATCATCAACTGACATATCAAGTGAAGATGAATACGTTGGCTGGAGAAGTGACTTTTGAAAATCAGACAACAATTGAAGATGGAAAAATTGTCTGGGATGATTCTTTTATTTTCCCTGATTTAACACAAAATGATAGAGTCAGAGTCTCAGAAGATGAAGCTGAGCGAGGACAAATTTTGGATCGTAATGGAAAGATGCTGGCAGGACAAGGAAATGCTTATTCTGTTGGGTTGGTAAGAGGAAAATTGAATGGTGAAAATGATTATGATCAGTTAGCTGATTTATTAGATTTAACGAAAGAAAGTATTCAAAAAACAATGAGTGCATCATGGATTCAAGATGATTCTTTTGTCCCATTAACAACAATTCCATCAACAGATACACAATTAGAAAATCAATTGTTACAGATTCCTGGAGTTAAGCTTAATACAGTTGAAGTCCGTACATATCCATATGGTGAAGTGACATCACATCTCACTGGATATATGCAACAAGTGACTGCTGAAGACTTAGAAAAACATCAAGGTGAAGGATATAGTGAAACTTCAATGATTGGAAGAAGTGGTATTGAAGCAGCTTATGAAAAACAATTAAAAGGAACAAATGGAGCGACTATTTCTATTGTTGATGAAAATGGAAGTGTCAAAACAGAAGTGGCCTCTCAAGAAAAACAAGATGGGCAAGATATTACTTTGACAATTGATGTTGATTTACAAAGAGATTTATATAATGCTTTTGAAGAAGATCAAAGTGCTTCTGTTGCTATGAATCCAACAAATGGAGAAGTTTTGGCATTGGTCAGCACACCATCTTTTGATAGTAATGATTTTATTTATGGTTTCTCAACAGAAGAATGGGATGATTTAAACAATGATGAAGATCAGCCATTAACGAATCGTTTTAGAGCAACATGGGTTCCTGGTTCAACAATGAAATCTATAACAGCTGCCATTGGATTAGAAACCAATTCATTAGATCCATCTCAAGATTTTGGAGCAGAGATGAAATGGCAAAAAGATTCCAGCTGGGGAGATTATTATGTCACAACATTACATGCACCTAACCCTAATAATTTAAGAAATGCATTAATTTATTCAGATAATGTTTATTTTGCGAAAGCAGCATTAGAAATAGGAAAAGATAATCTTGTCAAAGGATATCAGTCATTAAAGATAGGTGAAGATATTCCTTTTGAATTAGCACTTACAAAATCACAATATACAAGTGATTCATTTGATGATGAAATTCAGATTGCAGATAGTGGATATGGACAGGGTGAGATTTTAATGAATCCAGTTCAGATGGCTTCTATTTATAGTTCATTTATGAATGAAGGAAAAATGATGACACCACATGTTGTTCAATCAACAGAATCATCAGTTTGGTCAGAACCTTTTTCTAAAGAAACAGCAGATGAAATTAAAGCAGATTTAATTCAAGTTGTTGAAGATAGTAATGGAACTGCTCATGCATTAAATAACAGCCAATATCAGTTAGCTGCTAAAACAGGTACTGGAGAAATTAAAGCATCTCAAGATGACACGACAGGAACAGAACTTGGCTGGTTGGCTGTTGCATCTACGGATTCATCAAAGCCAATTGTCATAACAACAATGGTGGAAGATGTGAAAAATCGTGGTGGTAGTGGTTATGTAGTCAATCGTGTTCAACAACCATTAATGTCATATTTACAAAAATAACGGAGTCTAATCACTCCGTTTTTTCATATTTTTTTAAAAAATAGAAAATAACTTTACTATCAAAATGAATATGTTATACTGATAGTGAGAAGAAATATTATTTTTAATATTAAAATTATTTTTATATCAAATGATATACAAAAGGATGGTGAAAAGATATGAAAAGGGCAAGAATGATTGCATTGAGTGCTTTATTCGTTTTTGTGTTGAGCTCATGTTAGTCAAATCAAAGTCAGGTTGATGTGAAATATGTGGCAGAAAAGCTTATCAGCTATTCTCAAGAAACGATTCAAAAAACAACGCAGAATCCTCGTGATATCGGATCTCAAGAAAGAATTTATCAGAATATGGAAACGGAATTTCAAGATATCATGGAAGAAGATATGATTAAAGATGTGCAAATCAAGATTATACCATTTATGATCGACGAGTTATCATCATACTCTTTACCTGTTCAAGTTCAATCTATTTCTATTGAAAATGGAGATAGTCAAACTTTGACAGTAAAATTCATTGATCAGAATCACAACCAGGGTGACGTTGTTTTAAGAATGCAAGAAAATAAGGTAAAGATTTCTTATGTGGGGGTTTATAAACAATGAATCAAAAATTAGATCAATGGTTAATCAAAATTCAATGGTTTATTATTTTAATAACAGGAATATTTTTATTGTGGAATAATCGTCATCAGGATACCGTTGTTGTCTTATTATGGGGATTTTCTATTGTGTGCAATGCTTTTTGGGCGAGAGGAACAAAAATAGCCAATATAGAATATACTTATTTACGTGTGTTTCGTCGCTATCCAAAGCTTTGGTTGGTGGTAAGAATGATGTTGATTATCATCATAGAAATATTTGTCATTGGATATGTCATATAAAATACTTCTTTGAAATGACAAGCTTATACAGATGATAGAAAAGAATCTTTGTGTCATGTATAAAAAGGAAGATTGAAAAATGAAGAAGACAATAAGTCATATATCAGTCATGAATAAGCTTAATTATTTTTTAGTGAATTTTATTTATAATATCATCAGCATTCTGATTATTTATTATCTGTATAATCACCAATTTTTTGGTGAAGTCAATGCTCGTTTTTTAGATGTGTTTCATAATGGTGAATTTGTGTATTTTACTTTGTGATATGTTTGGTTGCTTATCTCATTGTTGTTTATTTAAGATTTAGAGATTTTCATATTCAAGATAGATCAATTTTTCAGATCTTCCCATTCATGTTATTCCTTTTATTCTTTACTGTTGTTGTGATGAGTTATGGTTATTATATTTATTCTCTCAATCACTCTTCACTGTTTTTAGCTTGGTTATGTATAATTTCTAATTTGTTGATCTTTTATTGCTTGTATGTTTTGGTTCTGCATCGATTTGTGGATAAAATTTTTCATTATTAAAAAATAATAATAAAAAGTAGACCGGCGTGTCTACTTTTTATATAGCGATTTCCTTTAATTTTTGAATTAACATATCCGGCAAAGTTTCAATATTTTCAATAAATAAACTATTCGGATATGTTCTAGTAATTAGGGGAGCAGTCTGAATACCAATGCCAATCACATCGATATTTTTATCTTTTTTATAGAGATGTGTTAATTCATGAATGTGTTCAACACCATGAGTATCTCCATCAGAGAGGACAAAGACAAATCCTTTTCTTTGCCTTTTGTATGCTGCGAGTTTCTTTAAAACATATTCTAAAGCAATATCTTCATGTGTTCCACCAGATGTATGCATAGAAAATATACGATCTAACATATATCTTTTTTGACAGTCCTGAAAAGATATGATTTCTGTAAGCTGAACTTTTGTCTGACCTAGCGCTTTATGTGAAGAAATGCAAAAAGGAATCTTTAAAGTCTGTAAAACTCTTGCGAGTTCAAAACATCCTTTCATTGTATTGATGATTTTTTCACCACTCATAGATTCACTTGTATCAACAAGAATATAGACACAGAGGTCTTTTTTTTGTCCTTGTTTATGTTCTTTGAAAACACGGCCATCCAATGTTGCACGATACAGATTTTGTTGGTCTAATTGTCTACCATATTCCAGTTTGTGTTTTGTACGACTTTTAGAAGCGTACATTCTTTCTCGCTTGAATAATCTTGCTAATTTATTACTTCTAGCTATACTTTCGTTTTTGCTTCTTAAAGCTATAGCTCCATATTGAGTAGGCGTTGTTCTTTCTAAAGGAGATAAAACAATTGAGGATTCAATAGGTGATTGATAAGTTTGTGATTGAAAATGTTTTTCTTGCTGTTTTCTTTGTTTCTCCTCACGCCTATGAATATCTTGTAAGATTTGATGATTTTGAACTTTTTCTTCTTGATCCTCTAATGATTCAATACGTTGAAATTCTTCATCGGATAGATTCATTTTATATTTTGTTGGGGTTTCTTGAGGTTGAGAATCTTCTGATGTACTATTTTGGAATTGAATTGCAATTTCACTGGCCATTTGAGAAAAAAGGCTGTTGGATATTCCCGATATTTTAGAACCATTTTGAATTGTATCAATGATTTCTTTAACGGTTTCATCCATAATAGGTGAACATAACTGCAAAATGCTTTTTGCGATTTCTAATCGTTCTTTGGTATGATGTGTCTGTAATCGGCCTTTGATAGCTAGTTTTCTTATTTCTGTAAAATGAGCGTGCAAATAACGTGGGATATAGACAATACTGTTGTGAAGTTTAAAACGATAGCCATAAGTACAAATAACCATGATTTCCTTGATGATCTTATCCATGAGAAATGAAGTATCATTTTGTTGATGGTCTTCTTGCATAAAAGATGATGTTATCGCCTGCCTGGCATACATTAAAGCATTCCATGTTTCTGGATATTCAATACCTATTGCATTTTCAACTGCACCTTCTTCAATAGCTTTTAAAACCAAAGGAAGATTGGTTTGATAAACATAGCGAATAAGCATATCTTTCAGTTCACGATATTTGATTTCTTTGTTTAAATAAGCTTTGGCAGCCTGATTGGCTTGTTCCAAAGAGTTTGAAGCTTCCTGATAAACTTGTGAGAAAAGATGAAAATCAGTATACAATAAAGAAGCTAATTCATGGAATTCAAGACCTTCCATAAACATGAGATAACCTTCAGGATGGAAATGAGAAAGATAGCGATAAGGGGCCTTTTCTCCTAAGACAATCAATCCACCATTCTTTTGTATTTGTGAATAGTGTTGTTGAGAATCGTCTATTTGTAAATGAATAGGCATTCTGGCATAGAGAACACTGTTTTTCTTAATTTTTCTTTTTCCTTCATCTGTTAACATGGGCTAGTCCTTGCTTTCCTCTTCAACAAATTCATGAACGATTAATGACATAACAGAAGAAGCGGCTCCATTGGTCGCGAGAATTTGACGGGCATCTTCTAGATTTAAGATTTCATCATCTTCTTCAGCTAATTCAGAAATAATAGTAACTAAACTGGCACGAATGATATCACCATCTAAATCAACAGTTTTGTGAGCCCAGTTTAATAAAGTTCTTAAATCAATACGTTGTGTTGTTTCATTACCTTCATTGATAATCACATTATGGAAAGCATCAAGTAATGAAGCCATTTTTGTGGCTATTTGAAGATCAATCTCTGTTTCTTTCACAATAATCTGAGCCATTTTCTCAATAGGGAGTTGACTGATTTTTATTTTGTTTTGAATACGAGATTTATGAGAAAGGTTCATTTCATTCGTTCCAGCATAACCAATATTCATACTTTCAGCAAAGCGAAATAATGGATGAGCATGAATGATTTCACCATTGTCTAATATTTTTTGTTTTGTGCCATCTAAGACATCATTGAGTGAAGAAATAATATCACTATCTACCATATTGATTTCATCAAAAATAAACATTCCACCATATTTCATCATTAAACTTAAAGGACCATATTCAAAAACAGTCTCTCCATTTCTTAATACATATTTTCCAAATAATGAAGATTCATCAATTGAACGACTACCAACCATTTTTAAGCTTGGAAGTCCTAATGCTCCAGCAACACATAATAACTTTGTTGTTTTTCCAGTTCCCGATGGCCCATAATATAAACAAGACCATGTTTTTCCTCTTTGAAAAGATTTAATCAAATCAAAATCATTTTGATCTAAAAAATTTCTATTTTGCATATAGAGTCTTTCATTATCCTTAATTGATTCTTGAAGGAACAAAGGAAGTTTTTGTTTTTCCTGTTCACTATAAAGAGGTTGAATATCAAGGATTGTCAGTGTAGATGAAGATAAAGATTGATATATTTTTTCTTGTGATTGCAAATCAATGAGTAAATGTTGAGAATCATCTTGGAATAAAAAAGTTTGTGTTAATGATTGTGTGTTGAATGACATATGTTTGTGCATCATTAGTTCTTCAACTGAATCATAATGTAAAGCTAAAAAGCTGTCTGGCTGATTCATCATATCTTGTGTAAGTGCAATACTTTTTTTGGCGATAAATGTCACAGACTTATATTCATTAGCATCCCATTCATCAGCGTGTATATGTGATTGCATATTAATTTGAAGCCAATTTTTATAGATATCAGCAAATTCTTCTATTTGATATTGATTATAAAGATAATTGATTGCAGTTAAAAGTAATCTATATAGACTATCGCTACTTTCGTTAATGACTGCCATGATAAAACGATGATCATAAAAAGAATATTCTAAATAAACTTCTTTTTTATGACAATGCTCTAATGTAAAAAGCAGGGAGTGTTCGTGAATAAAAACATAAACATTATCATTGTCTATGTCGCTATGAACAATTCCTTTTATAGCTTTTGTAAGTTGTGAATCAGCTGGGTATGTTGTTCCAGGGATGATTTCATCATGATCATTGTCACCATATAAAATAGTGTGGGCCATATAGCCAGGTGAAATAGAATAGGGTTGAAATTGTTTAAG
This sequence comes from Massilimicrobiota sp. mt181, assembly GCF_055420065.1. Taxonomy (NCBI): domain Bacteria; kingdom Bacillati; phylum Bacillota; class Erysipelotrichia; order Erysipelotrichales; family Erysipelotrichaceae; genus Massiliimicrobium; species Massilimicrobiota sp. mt181. Next base: position 10,904 of record NZ_JBVAYN010000029.1, on the reverse strand, counting down.
TTCATTAAGTATCATATGCATGCTCCTTTTTTTGACATTATATCATGGATTGGAATGAGTACAAATAATATGCTTATATAAATAAAAAAAACGATCTGACGATCGTTAATTTTTAAATGGTGACCTGTACGGGATTCGAACCCGTGAATGCATGCGTGAAAGGCATGTGAGTTAACCGTTTCTCCAACAGGCCATAAAAATGGCGCTTGAAGTAGGACTCGAACCTACGACCGATCGGTTAACAGCCGATTGCTCTACCAACTGAGCTATTCAAGCGTATATATTGGAGCGGGTGATGGGAATCGAACCCACGTAGTCAGCTTGGAAGGCTGAAGTTCTACCATTGAACTACACCCGCAGAAAAATGGTGCCCAGGGCCGGAGTCGAACCGGCACGGATTTTAAGGTCCGCAGGATTTTAAGTCCTGTGCGTCTACCAATTTCGCCACCTGGGCATATGCGTTTTTCATGGTGACCCGCAGGCGACTCGAACGCCTGACCCTCTGATTAAAAGTCAGATGCTCTACCTACTGAGCTAGCGGGTCAAAGAAATGGTGGGGAGGGGCGGATTCGAACCACCGAACCGAAAGGAACTGAGTTACAGTCAGCCGCGTTTAGCCACTTCGCTACCTCCCCGTATATATGGTGCCGGCTAAAGGACTTGAACCCTCAACCTACTGATTACAAGTCAGTTGCTCTACCAATTGAGCTAAGCCGGCATAAATGGTGGAGGTTAACGGGCTCGAACCGCTGACCCTCTGCTTGTAAGGCAGATGCTCTCCCAACTGAGCTAAACCTCCAAATGGCTGGGATACCTGGATTCGAACCAGGGAAATGACAGAGTCAAAGTCTGTTGCCTTACCGCTTGGCTATATCCCAACAATCATGCTTATATAATATAACAATTTTTTAAATTATAGTCAATATTTTTTGAGAAAAAACTTATTTTTTTCATTTTTTTATTGAAAGAAAGAAGATGAACCATTTTGGGGTTCATCTATAGACTTAATAATTTTTCAACACTTACTAATTTTACACATAAAACAAAGAGTTCAGTTGCTTGCTTTAATTCATCCAATGGTGGAAAAGATGGCGCAATTCTTATCGTTGAATCATCAGGATCTTTTCCATAAGGGAAAGTTGCACCTGCATCAGTTAAAATGACCCCGGCTTCTTTACATTTTTGTACAATTTGTGAGGCACAGTTTTCTAATGATTCAAAAGTAATGAAATATCCACCAAGAGGGTGAGACCATTTTCCAATTTGAAGAGGTGCTAATTCCTCTTCAAAGATATCAAGAACCATTTCAAATTTAGGTCTTAATAGTTCAGCCTGTTTTTGCATATGTTGTTTTAAACTGTCCATGTTTGGAAAATATTCTGCATGTCTTAACTGATTTAATTTATCATGACCAATGGATTGAATTGTCAGATGTTTTAAAGTGTCTTTCTTGTTGTCGAGAGATGTTGCCATGGCTGCAACCCCAGCTCCAGGGAATGTCACTTTTGATGTTGAACAGAATTCAAACACAAGATCTGGATTACCAGCCTCTTCACAAGCTTCTAAGATATTCATAACATGATCATGTTTATCATAAAGATGATGAATGATATAAGCGTTATCCCAGAAAATTCTAAAATCTTTAGCAGCTGGTTTGAGATGAGCAAATCTTTGAACAACTTCATCAGAATAAGTGATACCTGATGGATTGGCATATTGAGGAACGCACCAGATTCCTTTCACACTATCATCGTGGTTCACATATTTTTCAACAAGGTCCATATCTGGGCCATTGTCATCCATAGAGATAGGAATCATTTCAATTCCAAAATGTTCAGTAATTGCAAAATGACGATCATAGCCAGGAACCGGACATAAAAATTTAACTTTATCTAAACGACACCAAGGTGTATTTCCTAAATAGCCATGTGTATAACCACGACTAATCTGATCAAACATTATTGTTAAACTGGAATTTCCATAAACAATAATATGCTCTGGTGTTGTTTCTAACATTTGAGAAAAAAGTCTTTTCGCTTCATCAATACCATCTAAAATACCATAATTCAGATAATCTTTCTTTGTAGAAAAATCATAATGACTGTTGATTGTATCAAGTAATGGCATCGAAAGCTGTACTTGTGAAAAGTCTGGCTTTCCTCTAGCCATATTCAATTGTAAATGTAAATCTTTTATGTTTTGATATTGGTTGGATAACTGTTGATGTAAATCTTTTAATTCATCAACACTCATTTCTTTCAATGGCTTCATTTTTCTCTCCCTTATCTTTCTATGTATCTTGAGGTCATTGTACCCTCTCATTGATAAAAATGCAATCTTTATCATGTAAAAGTCATGAGATTATTCATTGATGGGGAGTCTATTTAAAATCACAACAAAAGTTGTTTTGTCTTTATGGCTTGTCGCAAAGATTTCCCCATTATGAATTTGAACAATATTTTTAGCAATGGCCAATCCTAAACCAGTTCCACCAGTAGAAGATGAACGTGAAGCATCACTGCGATAAAACTTATCAAAGATATATGGTAAATCCGCTGCATCAATAGGATTTCCATAATTCATAATTTTAATAGTGACCGTTTCATCATCATTTAAGACTTCAATTTTAATTTTTTGACCATCTTCACCATATTTGACAGCATTTGATAACAGGTTATCAAAAACTCTGGCAATCAGTTGACCATCTCCTTTTATATACAAGTTATTCTGACTTGTTGTGACAACGGGTGTTAAATGATGTTCCTGAAAAGTAGGATAAAACTCATCCACAATCTGTAGGACTAATTCAGTAATATTGATGGTTGTCATATGTATTTTGACATTAGCCTGATCTAGGCTGGTAAATTCAAAAAGATCATCCATCATACTTTGAAGTCTTTTTGATTTTTCATAAGCTACACTAGAATATTTTTGGATGTCTTCTTTAGATAACTGTTGATTGTTCTTGATTAGTTCCAAGTATCCTACAATAGTTGTCAGAGGAGTTCTTAAGTCATGAGCGACATTTGTAATCAAATCATTTTTTTGTTTTTCAGCATTTCTTTCAGCATCATAAGCCATTCGCTCATTTTCTTTTAATATCTGACTTTCCTTCTCTTTATCATCCAATGTTTTAGCAAGCGCATTGATATTAGCAGCCAGAAGACCAAGCTCATCATCATATTTTATAGGAGCTTCAACATCATAATCGCCTGCTGTAACACGTTGAATCGTTCCATTTAAAACATCAATATACTTTAAAGTAATATTCATTAAGTCAAAAAAAGTGACTAAAAAAATCATTAAAGAGATTAAAAAAGCAATGACATATAACCATTCATATGGTAGATTCAGAAAATTGGTATGTTCAAATATAATAATTAAAGCAGAATTACATAAAAAAGCTATAAAATAAGCAACAACAACATTAATTAATAAACGCCATCGAAAGCTACTGATAAATAATCTTTGTATCTTTTGAATCATAATTCAAATTTATAACCAACCCCCCAAACTGTTTTAATATGTTGAGGATTTCTTGGTTGCCTTTCGATTTTTTCTCTTAATTTTCTGATATGAACCATAATCGTATTATTAGAATTACTTGACTTCACATGCCATATTTTTTCAAAGATATCTTCAATCGAAAAAACAGTTCCTGGCTGACTGGCAAGTAAGACTAAAATTTCGTATTCAATTCTTGTCAAGGCAAGAGGTCGTCCATCCAATGTGACTAACTTCTTTTGAGTATCAATGATTAAATCTGTTGCTTCAATAATATGTGAAGAACTATTGATAGGTTTGTTTAATACATGAAAACGACGTAATTGAGACTTTACTCTTGCCACCAGTTCCATCGCATTAAATGGTTTGCTGACATAATCATCAGCTCCACTTAATAAACCATCTATTTTATCATTGTCAGCTGTTTTTGCTGAAACAATAATAACAGGAACGTTATATTTTTCTCTGATCATTTTTAATGCCTGCATCCCATCAATTTCTGGCATCATGATATCCAAAATGACCAAGTCAATCTGATACTTAGGTATATCTTCTAATAATGTTAATGCATTATATCTTTTTTCAACAACATAACCTTCTTGTGTTAAATAAATTTCTATTAAATCAGTAATTTCTTTTTCATCATCAACCACAAGAATATGAGGGTTTTCCATATTTATCGCCTCCCTATGATTATTATATAGAAAATCATAAAAACAACAATCATTTTATGAAAATAATTTTTGATAAGAGAAGTCAAAAAGATTATTAAGAATGAATAAGAAAAAATAATTGCTTTGATAATTAATTTTTGCTAGAATAAGAAAGGGCACTCTGGCTTTCCGCTAGGGTGTATTTTTATTTGTGAAAGGAGAGAAACGTAGAATGGCTAAATTTATATTTGTAACAGGTGGAGTTGTTTCCGGATTAGGGAAAGGATTGACAGCCGCATCTTTAGGAAGATTATTGAAACAAAGAGGGTTAAAAGTATTTATGCAAAAGCTTGATCCTTATATTAATGTGGATCCTGGGACAATGTCACCATTTCAACATGGAGAAGTTTTTGTAACAGCAGATGGAGCTGAAACAGATCTAGACTTAGGTCACTATGAACGTTTTATTGATGAAGAATTAAATCGTAGTTCTTCAATTACAACAGGAAGAATTTATAGTGATGTGATTTCTAAAGAACGTCGTGGAGATTATTTGGGAGCAACAGTACAGGTTGTACCACATATTACAAATGAAATTAAAGCAAAAATTTATGCTGCGGCTAAAAGTAGCCAGGCAGACATTGTGATAACTGAAATTGGTGGAACAGTAGGAGATATTGAAAGCTTGCCATTTATTGAAGCCATTAGACAAGTCCGTTTGGATATTGGATATAAAAATACTCTTTATATACATACAACATTATTACCATATATTGGAGCTAGCCATGAAGTAAAAACAAAACCAACACAGCATAGTGTTAAAGAATTACGTGGTTATGGAATTCAACCAGATATTATTGTTTGTCGTAGTCAAAAACATATTGATAAGGAGCTAAAGGAAAAGATTTCTTTATTCTGTAATGTACCGGTTGAAGCTGTCATTTCTAATTATGATGTAGATGTTTTATATGAATTACCAATGATGTTATTAGAACAACATATGGATGATTTGGTATTGGATCATTTAAGAATGGAAGCTCCTGCTGCTGATATGACAGAATGGCAGGAATTGATTACAAGAGTTAAAGGTCTTAATAGAGAAGTCACGATTAAAATGGTTGGAAAATATGTTCAACTTCCAGATGCTTATTTATCAGTTAATGAAGCTTTGCGTCATGCAGGATATTATGAAAATAGTGTTGTTCATATTGATTGGATCAATGCAGAGGAAATCAATGATGATAATGTCGCTGATATGTTACAGGGAGCAGATGGAATTTTAGTTCCTGGTGGTTTTGGTCAACGAGGAATTGAAGGAATGATTAAAGCCATTCGTTTTGCAAGAGAAAATCAAATTCCATTTTTAGGAATATGTTTAGGAATGCAGTTAGCTTCTATTGAATTTGCAAGAAATGTTTGTGGATTACATGATGTGAATTCTATTGAATTTGATGATATGTGTGAAACTCCATTGATTCACTTAATGAGTGATCAGACATTGGATGATATGGGAGGAACACAGCGATTAGGAAATTATGATTGTGAATTATTGAAAGGAAGTCGTGTACATCAGTTATATGGTCAAGATATGATTCAACAAAGACATAGACATCGTTATGAATTCAACAATAAATATAAAGAAATTCTTGAAGAACATGGATTAATTGTATCTGGGAAAAATCCAGAAAGAGATCTTGTGGAAATTATTGAATTAGAAAATCATCCATATTTTGTAGCGTGCCAGTTCCATCCGGAATTTGCTTCACGTCCAAATCGTAGTGAACCTATCTTCCAAGGATTTATCACAGCTGCATGTCATAAGAAATATAATGAAAAGAACATTCAAAAATAGAATGTTCTTTTTACATATATGATATGAATTTTTGATTTTAAGTTATATTTTTATAAAATGGATATTAGTCAAAAGATAAATAACGAAAAATATCTTTTTCACTATGAATATCAAAAATATGTACTGTAAGTAAATCAAGTTGTTCTTGATTGCATGATTGGATTTTTGTAAGGGTGTCTTTTGAGAGAAATCCTAACTTTGATTGAAGTTGCTTAATTAAAGTTTGGATGATACCTTCATTTCTTCCGATATTAATACCTTCTTTTTTCCTCTTCTTTGATTTTCTTTTCCATAATCTCTGATAACTTGACACATATCAATCTTCTCCTCCTTTACCTTTTTATAAATATGCGTGTTTTTTGTAAGTGCTGCAAGTGTGATTGCAATCTCATGACTGACTGCTATATCATGAGCTTTATCATATTGATGATTATATAGATATTTCAATCCAATGATAAGCTCTTTAAGTTCTTGAGTGTGAAATCTCTCTGGATTTAGATATCTCATTTCAATGAGTGGATAGGATGCAACATTCATATAGTTTTTTAAAACGGGAGGTAGGGGCTTCAACATGTCCTCATATGTTCTTGGAGCTTTCCATTTCCTTTGTCCGTAATAAACAATCAATGTCATGACACCCATAATCATCTGATAATTGGATTGATATAGGAAGAATTGATGAAGATAATTCATTTCATCATATTCCCTTGTCCTTTAAAACATGCTTTGATCAATTTGTGATTGATGTTCTATGCCAATCAGACACTCCCTACCATCTCTTTTTACATGATAGATATTATCATGTTCACGTCCTCTTGTGATGTTTTGAATCGGGAGATGAGCATCGAGATTAGAATCAACTAGAGAGACGTTATCAAAGTGAATGGTTCCATTCCCATAAAAAAGAATGCCATTGATAAAATCAATCATGATGTGATGATTTTTAAAGAGTGTTCTGATGCGAATATCAAAAATCTTTCTCAATTTATACTCTTTTTTAGTCATGAATAATACCCCTATTATTCATATACGCAAAAAAAGTTCATTTTTCTTCTTTTTTAGACAAATTTTTCGTACAAACATATTATATCATAAAAATTGCTTAAAGCATATATTTTTAAAATTAATGATTAACAAAATACTATAACAGACAAATATTGATTTTTTGAATATTGAAGATTTGTTAATGGAAAGTGTTGGGAAATATGTTAAAATGGTATACAGGAGTGGTTTGATATGGCTATTAATCTGATTTATTTTAGTGGTACAGGGAATACGAAAAAAGTTGTTGAATTTGTAGGAAAACAATGGGGCCAGCCAATCTATGAAATTGATTTATCTCAAAAAGATATACAGTCACAGACTTTCTCTGATGATTCATTGTGTATCGTAGGTGTTCCTTCATATGGTGGAAGAGTACCTTTCGTTGCGGTTGAACGTTTACAAAAATTAAAAGGAAATCATACACCTGTGGTACTTATCGTGACTTATGGAAATAGACATTATGATGATACTTTTATAGAATTAAAAGATACTTTAGACCAATGTGGTTTTATAACTGTTGGAGCTTTGGCGGTTGTCTGTGAGCATTCTATTGTTCATGAATACGCAAAAGGTAGACCAAACGAGGAGGATTTTCAGGAAATTCAAAGTCTTGTTGAGACAATGAAAAAGAACCTACATCCTATTGAAGTTCCAGGACATAGACCATATAAAGAATTCCACGGAGGATTAAAACCAAAAGCAACTTCTGAGTGTACAAAGTGTGGATTATGTGCTAAACTTTGTCCTGTGGGAGCTATTGATATTCATCATATAGAAAGTGTAGATGAAAAACGATGTATTTCGTGTATGCGTTGTGTTTCTGTGTGCCCATCACAGGCCAGGCAATGTGATCCAAAGCTGGTAGAAGCAACGCGCATAAAAATACAAAAGCCATGTCAAGTATATAAAAAGAGTGAATTGATAGGAGGATAATCATGTTAAAAGCGATATTTATTGATCATATGGGGACTTTAGTCTATGAGCAAAGTGAGTGGTTAGAAAAACTGATGGACATGTGTGTTCAAAATTCAAATGTCAAAGACCCTCAAAAGATAGCTGATTTATGGTATCAGAAACATGATGAACTGCTTACCAAATATAATGGAGATAACTATAAAAGTGAATATGATATATCTTTAGAAGCTTTTGAATGTATAAAAGATGAAATTGGATTACAGGGAGATAGTCATCAGTATTGTGATTTATTGGTTCAACATTGGATTCATTCACCAGCCTATGACGATTCCTATGATTTTTTTGCACAATGTCCTTTGCCTATCTATATTATTACGAATAATGACATACGTTATGTAGAAGAAAGTATGAAAAAGCTTGAATTAGAACCGAAAGGTATCATTTCAAGTGAAACAACGCATTATTATAAACCAGCTAAAGAAATGTTTGAAAAAGCATTAGAAATCACAAAATTAAAACCTTCAGAAGCTGTTTATATAGGTGATAGTTATAATAAAGATATGCAATCAGCAAAAGCTGTTGGGATGCGAGCATTTTTAATTGGTCATAAAGATATTAATGATCCAGAAATTACTTGTATTGAAACATTGTTGGATGTCTTTGAATATTTATAGTCCTTTTTAGGACTTTTTTAATTTCTTCAAATCTTAAAAATATAAGAACTTGTTTCTTTGATAGACTTTTCGCAAGAATTCAGATTTTTTCATAAATTTTTGACATGTTTTTTTCATCTTTTGTTGATTGCGTTGAGTGTCATGTTGAAAAAATGATAAAATGAAGCGGTAATGAAGGAGGAAGAATTTTATGTCAATAAAAGTCATTATCATGGATGTGGATGGAACACTTTCTAATAGCCAAAAAGTGATTACCCCTAAAACAAGAGAAGCTTTAATTAAAGCTGAAGAAGCAGGAGCTATTTTAATTTTAGCTTCAGGAAGACCTACATCTGGATTAAGAGATTTTGCGAAAGAATTAAAGATGGATCAACATCATGGATTATTGGTTTGTTATAATGGGTCTAAAGTTGTGGATTGTGAAACAGATGAAGTCTTATTTAATCAGGCTTTAAATGTTGAAGAAGCCAAAGCAGTTTTGGAACATATGAAAAAATTTGATCGTGTACGCCCTATGATTGATAAAGGGGAATATATGTATGTCACTAATGTTTATGATAATATTATTCAATGGAATGGAAAACCATTTAATGTTATGGAATATGAATCACGTGGTGGAAAATATAAATTATGTGAAGTTGATGATTTAGCTGCATTTGTTGATTTCCCATTGAATAAGATTTTAACAACATCTGATCCTGAATATTTGCAGGCACATTATAAAGAAATGGAAGCACCTTTTAAAGAAACATTAAGCTGTATGTTTACTGGGGATTTCTATTTTGAATTTACAGCTAAAGGTATTGATAAAGCTAAAGCACTTGATTCTGTTTTAAAACCAATGGGTTATACACAAGATGAAATGATTGCTTTTGGTGATGGACATAATGATGCATCTATGGTTAAATATGCAGGAATTGGTGTTGCAATGGCAAATGCTGTTCAGGATTTAAAGGATATCGCTGACGATATGACATTATCTAATGATGAAGATGGTATTGCTGAATCATTATATAAATACATGCCAGAAATAAAATAAATTGTTTTCAGTGAAAATATTATTTATAATGTTCATGAGGTGGTGCTCATGAACATTTTTAATAAGCTTGATCAAATTGTTGATTTGACAGATAATGAAAAAATATTAGTGACATATATGAAAGAACATACTGATGATTTTATGAAATATAATGCGACACAAATAGCTGAAAAATGTTATGTATCTATTTCAACGATTTATCGTCTCTGTCATAAATTAGGAATCGCTGGATTATCTGATTTAAAATTACAGGTTTCTGCATCTATTGAAGATTATCTCAAAGAATCTGAAGATTTTGATTATAATTATCCAATTAAACAAAATGAGACACAATATCAGATTGCTCATAAATTAAAAGATGTTTATAAGCAGACAGTCACATCAACATTGAATTTATTGGATTTAGAACAGTTGCGACTATCAGCCAGTTTATTAAAAAAAGCCAAATTCATTGATATTTATACATCTGCCGGGAATATTTATTTTGCTGAAAATTTTAAGTTTCAGATGCAAGAAATTGGGGTTATGGTCAATGTCCCCTTAGAAGATTATCAACAGAATCTATCAGCTGTCAGTAGCAATCAAAATCATGTTGCAATTGTGATATCATTTGGTGGTAGAGGAACATCTGTTGAACATATTGTACACTTGCTTAAACAAAATAAAACACCTATTATTCTCATCACATCAACATTAGAAAATCCTTTATATCCTTATGCGCAACATACTCTTTATATGAGTTCGCATGAAGATCATTATAATAAGATTTCCTCTTTCGCAACACGCTTGTCATTATTATATATTTTAGATTGTTTATATACATGCTATTTTCGATTGGATTATCAAAAGAATATTGAAAAGAAATTATATTTTTATGAAACCATGACAAAAAAGTAGAAAAGAGGAAAACAAATGAATATTTTTACAAGAATTAAAGAAGAACAGCATTTCACAGAAGGTGAAAAGGTTTTTGCTGAATATATCTTAAATGCACCTCAGGAAATCATTCAAGATGATATACAAACAATCGCTAAAAAGAGCTTTGTTTCTGTTTCAACAATTTATCGTGTTATCGAAAAACTAGGCTTGTCAGGACTCAATCAGCTCAAGGTGCAACTTTCTTTACAGGTCGAAAGATATCCTCAAAAAGAAGTAGATTATAATAAGTAAAAAGTATCCAGTGAATACTTTTTACTCTTGGGCATTTCCCCGCTGCTTGCGGT
>NZ_JBVAYN010000028.1:0-26883 GCF_055420065.1 Massilimicrobiota sp. mt181 | reverse complement strand
AATATCTTCCATCATAATCCTCCCTATTTACCTTGATTAAAATAATAGTAATATTGTCTTTACCACCATTATCTAATGCAAGTTGAAGTAATCGACAAATCGTTTGATTATCAAAACGATCTAATTCTTTTTTTATATCATTTTCATTAACCATATCTGTTAAACCATCACTACAAATCAAATAAATATCTCCATCATGTAATTTCATATGATTTGTATATGGCTGAATTAACACTTCTTCATCTGAAATTCCAATATTTTGAGTCAATCGATATTTTTTCTTTTGAAAATTAGGTCCATATAGTTTTTCATAGAGTTCTTTTTCAGTATGCTCTTGAAATATTTGTAATAAATGATGGTCTTTCATACAAAAGATTGGACTATCTCCAATATTACATAAAAAAACCTCATCTTTGAAAAAAGTAAGCATACTCGCAGTACTTCCCATATCTGCTTTTACTTCTCTTTTTTTCATATTTACTTGAGCATTAGCAATATGACAAATAGTAATCATATCATCTTTTAAAAATTGTTCATGCAGTTCATAATGGCAACAAATATCAGCACATATAAAAGAAGCTTCTTCTCCGTAAGATAAACCACCCATTCCATCAAAAACACCAAATAACAATGGTTTTTGAGTAGAAACAGATTGTTTTTCTAAACTCATATTTTGATTTTTTAAAACATTTTGAAAAAAATAAAAATTATCTTCATTTTTTTCTCTTATTTTACCTACATTTGTTACAACATAACAATCTATAAAATATCGATTATCCATAGCCATTCTCTCTTTCCTTATATAAGCATTAATTTATCACCATTTTGAACTTGATAATCTGCCAAAAATTTCTTTTCATCCATAACAGTGCCATCTTCATTACAAAGAACTTCTTCATGTGATGTTATATATTCATTCATTGAAATATTTTCAACTGTACTTGCAAGTAACTCAACTAAAGATTGAATTTTTATATGATTTGGAATAAAAACATCATATGATTGACGAATACTTGGCACATATAAACTAATTAATATTTTATCCATTTAGTTTTCCCCTTCAATAACTTCTAAAACTATATCCATATCCTCTAATCTTTGCGATATATGGTCAGTCAATGTATAATGTGCATAAATCAATTCTTCTAAAAAAGAAATTCTACCATCAATATTCTTTTCAATATCTTTTAAAGCATGTAATTGATTTCCAATAAAATACCAAAAATTATAATTTAATCCTTGTATATAATACATATAAGTTTCTAAGTGATTTTGTAATAATTGAATTCTACGCTTTTCTTCTTGTAAATAATCTAGATGACTTTTTAAGCCATCTAGATTAATTTGTAAATGTGACATTATTCTTCACCTATACCTAACGAACCCATAATTGACTGAATATCTCCAAGAGCTTCTTCGATTCCTGAATCTGTTTTTTTCAATGAGCCAAATGCTTCAGTATAAATAGCCTTTATACTATCTACTCTATCTAATGCATTTCTACATCCTTTTATAGCTTCTGAAATTCTTTTCGCATATTCAATACCTTGTGCATCATTCCAAAAACTTGAAATTTCTTGTTCATATCCTTCCAATATAGTTAAATGTCTTTGAATCTGACTAGCATATATATCTAATTGATTGATTTTTGTTTCATAATGTTGTGCTGAATATTTTAAACCCATCATAATTGTATACCTCCTTATAACTTCTTAGCCTTTTCTTTAAATACGTCAATTTTTTCTATATTTTCTTGAATTGTCTTTAATACATCTTGGATAATGTCATCCAAACCTTTTATAACTGCTTTAAATCCTTTTTCAAGTTCAGTCCATCCTTTTTGAAGAACATCATTCACTTCAAGAAACTTTTCTAAAATAGGATCTCCATCCACAGGATCAGAAGCACATAAGTCATTAACTTTTTTCAAAATCGATGAAACTTGAATTAATTCATTTTCTACTTCTGCCTTCCATATTTTTGCCTTTTCTGCATTAAAATCTCTATCATATCCACTTGCCATTTTTATTTCCTCCTTTTACATGTTTCTATGATTATCAATATTCAAAATAATATTGATCATGAAAATTTTCAAGATTTTTTTTAATCTCACTCAAAGCCGATATTTCTAATTCAACTGTTTCCTGATATTCCCTACATAATGGTCCTCCTAAACATTTTGAAATATCGTCTTTATCCACGTTCATTATATTTATGATGTTTTGAATTTCTTGAATTGCTCTCACTAATTCATATTCATTATCATCCATCTTCACCACCTCCTAAAAAATAGATAACTCATCTTCATGATATATCTCTTCTTTTAAAGATCCACATGGCATCTGTAATGAATATATTTTACCACGATATTGCATAATACACTTATTAAATTGAATATCTTTATTCACTTTATAAAATTCAACAGGTAATTCTTGAATTAAATCTTGCTTATCATAATTTCCACCAAATAACATTATTAATTTTTCATTCATAAATTCATTAAAAAATGAATCCATTTTTAATTGTCTTGCATCATTTGGATAAAAATACCCAAGAAAATATATATTATATTTTCTAGCAATCTGAAGATATCCCTTTAGCCCTTTTAAAATCTGTTCATTCGTATGTAAACATATATCTAGAAAACTTTCAAACATTACAAATATTGGTTGTGTATGTTCATACATAAAATCAAACGTCTTTCTTGTGGTAGAAGGATTATTAAAATTCAAATCATTCTCTTGACAATATTTCTCTAACATTTCTTTACGTTTTACTAGTTCAGGAGCTAATTGCTTAAATAAGTCTAATAAATCTTGATCTTCACAGCTATACATTTTAGCATTTTGATATAGTACTAAAGGAATTTCAGAATTCTTAAATATACTGTCTTTTTTCTTTTTTACAATTCTCACATCCATAGCTTCTTTTTGTACTGTATACAAGAAATTTTCTATTATTTTTTCTTTTCCTTTTAAATTTCCAATGTAAATAGCTAATTTAGAAAATTGCCTCAATGGTAGTGCAACTGCTTTAGCATCTAGCAATGAGTAACCTAATGGTATTCTTCCTTTATCAAATGATTCAGCAAAAGTTTCATATCTTTCATCTTCTGGTATTTTGATAAACGACTTGGCTTTTCTTGTATTTTGATATTGCAAACTCATATCTTGAATTTCTTTCTTTAAACAGTTTAGCCTTTTTTCTTCATCAGTATATGGTTTATACATTCCTGCTTGCCATTCTAAAGCCTCATCTTTATAAACAATCAGACCTCTTCCTGGAATAACTGGTGGTTCATATTGACACCTTATTCCAAGTGCTTCACTATAATCATATCTATCTTTCATATGAAAAGTTATACAATCAGTCATTTCTTGTCTAACACGCAATGGTGCTTCATTTAAATGATTAATTGAAATAATAAACTTAATCCCATAATTTATACTTGTTTTAAGCATATCTGATAAATGGTAGACATAATTTTCTCCTACTTTACTTGAACTTAAGCCAGATAGATTATCTATAATAACAATAATAAGTGGTATCTTTTTTCGTTTATTTGCTGTTTCATATGAATCTACACTTAATTTTTTAAATAATTTCTTTCTGTCCTCTATTATTTCTTGAATCAGTTTAAAAAATGATGGTATTTGTTGTTCATCATCTTCAGTTAAAATTTCACCACAGTGTGGCAAGCCTTTAAAAATAGAAAGCAAACGACTTGAATAATCCAATGCATAATAATTAACTTCTTGAGATGTATAATATTTTGATAAAATATATAACATTGACTGAATTAATGTTGTTTTTCCACTTCTTGCATCTCCTACTATCATTAAATGATGCCCATTTTGGAAATCATAATTATAGGGAAGTTGAAATTGTTTTCCAGGATTATCCATCATTCCCAAAGGAACAACTATTTCATTTTCTTTTTTATTTAACGAAAAATCATTAATATCAATTTTATTTACCAAAGGATCCAAACATAATTTTTTTGGTATAATATTTTCTTTCTTTGCAATATCAGATAAATAAGAAACAATAGCCGATAATTGACTCTTCCCACTATTGATACGCTTTATTTTTTCTTTTGCTTCTATAACTGTCTGTCCAAGATGATCAATAAATTGGATACGATTATCCTTTTCATGAATAACTTCTTCCTGTGGTTCATACATAGCTCCACACCACGCTGATTGACCTAATGCAAAATATTCATTATATCCAACCTGCAAATAAAATCGTCCTGTTTCTTTTAGTTCTGCCGCTTCTCCTCGTTTTAACATATCCATACTATCAGATTTATCTTGAACTTTTAAGCAAACTCTAAATTTTGTATTACTTCTTATTTGATCATTAACAACTCCTGATGGTTTTTGTGTTGCAAGAATCAAATGAATTCCTAAACTACGCCCAATTCTTGCAGCACTTATTAGTTGATCCATGAATTCTGGTTGTTGTTGCTTTAACTCAGCAAACTCATCTGCAATAATAAACAGATGTGGTAGAGGTTCATTGACAATTTTTCTTCTATATAGACTTTGATAACTATAGATATCAATAGAAGCTTCTCCTGTTATTTTCTTTACATCATTGAAAACTTTTTGCCTTCTAACAAGCTCACTTTGAATAGACATCAATGATCTTTGAATCATACTACCATCCAAATTAGTCATTGTTCCAACCAGGTGAGGCAAACGAATACCTCTTATCTCATCTTCAAATGCTCCTGCCAATCCTCCTCCTTTATAATCTATGAGAAAGAAAGCCACTTCATCTGGATGATAATTAATTGCTAATGAAAGAATATAAGTAATAATAAATTCACTTTTCCCAGACCCTGTCATTCCAGCAATCAAGCCATGAGGACCTTGATATTTTTGATGTAAATCTAATTCAAACAATGATCCATCTGTTCCAATTCCTATGGGTGTTGTTAATGTATTTACAGGATTATTTTCTTTCCATCTTTGACTAGAATTCAAATGTTCTATTCTACCCACACCAAACATTTCTAAAAAAGTAAACATCTTTGGTAATGTATAAACTTCATTAACTATTTTAAGATATGTATTAGAAATTTTTTTCATTGAATCTTCTAATTGATGAATATCGATATTATCAAGATGGAATGATATATCATTTTTATCTAGTTCTTTAATATGTACAATTTGATTATTATCTTGTGAATGAATTTGGAATATTTTACTGCATTCTTTTGGTAAATCATTAAAAGCAGTTATGATAGAAACACCTATATTCGATTCTTTTTGCATAATATCTTTCAGTATACCCATACTATCAAAAATTTTCTTATTGAGAGCAAATATCATATAATAAGATCTTTCTTTTAAAATCTGATCTAATTTTCTATTTCCTTTTAAATCTTCTTCAATTTCACTTTTTAAAAATTCACCAAGTTGAAAAGCTTCTGAAGCATTTGTTGCAATAAAACGTATTGTTTTTTGATTATTCCATAAATGTGGTAGATAAGGTAAATAAAATTTTTTCATAATATCTTTATTCAAATCATTTTCATCTGCCAGAATCATAATTTTAACTTCATCATAACTATGTGTCATGACAATCTGTGCTATTAATCTTTCAACAAACATTATAGAACATAATTGATTTCCTGAAATACCACTCACATAATCATCTTTAAAAGAATTCATAATTGGTACATTTTCCAACAAAATTTTTTTAAAAATAAGATTATACATTTCATTCTCTAATTCGTCTTCTTCTAAATCAAACCTTTCTTCTTGATAACGGTATTTTGCTAATAAAGGAATATTACCTGTACCAACTCTAATATTTAAAAAATCATCATCAATATTTCTTCGTTCCCATAAACGTTTTTTATTATTGATATATTCTAAGACTTCATTTATTGAAGGATAGTTGTATTTCATAACTTGTTCTTCTTTTCTTTTTTCCTCTAGAATTTCCTGTTCCTTTTTTCTTAAATATGATGAATATTTTTTGACACGTTTTTCTTCATACTCCTTTTTTTGATTTTCAGAATATTTAGAATTAAGCATTGGAAAAATAAGCGAACTTAAGACAGATAAAATATTTCCTGTCAATAAACTTTGACCACCCATAGCCATTGAACCACCCATTCTCAGCATTAATGGAATTTGATTATTATTTAATGACATAGGTGGTGATTCAATACATATTTCATTTTCCTTAATAGCTAATCGTCTTCTAGGTAATCTATTAAATAATTCAAAAGAAATAGGTTTATTCTTTAAAGAAGTCCCTGCCCAATGAAAAGCATCAACAGGTATTAAATCATTTGAAGTCATCATAATATTTGAATTCATATTTATAGCAAGAAAATCTATTCCAATAACGATTTTTACACCCATCACATAAATGATATCGCCTATTTTCAATTTTGCTTGTTGAATCCTCTTTTGATTTACAAACGTTCCATTCATACTTTGAAGATCTGTAACTTCCCAATGACCATGAGAATAAGATAAATTCAAATGATATCTTGAAACCGAAGGATGTGCAACCACAATCGAATTATCTGCTTTTCTTCCTAAGGAAAAAACACATTCCTGAGAAGCTACTTTATATTTTTTTAAGTATGTATGAAACTCTTCTCCTTCTACAAATATATATATTTTTTCTTGATGATAATCCTCTAATTTATAGATAATATTTTCTTGAAGAACAACACGTTCTTGTCCATCACATAATTTAAAATTATTATTACCTTTCAAAACCCATTGTTCATTACATCCCTCTATAGCAACTATTTCTTCTTTTGATATATTTCCTTCATCTTTCAACCAAAATTGTCCTTGAATTTTACTCGGTAAAACCATAGAGGAAAGATAATTATTTCTTAACAAAAGTACAATCATCCCATCTATCCCTCCCTCATTAAATGCTATATATTTATATGTAAACTCTTTCAGTACATTTTGTCAAGTTGTTTTAAAATTTCTTAGAAATCAAAAAAGAGAATAGATTGACTCCATTCTCTTATTGATTTTATTGAATTTCACTATGATATTCTTGTAAGGATTTCACTGCATGACTACCATGAATCTTCATTTCCATAATTCCTTCTAGTGCAGCTTTCGCTGCAGCAATGTTTGTCATATATGGAATTCTCATCTTAATTGCTGTTTTTCTGATATAACTATCATCATGAGCACTTTGCTTACCATGAGGTGTATTGATGACCATAGCAAGTTCACCATTTGTCAGAGCATCTGTGATATTTGGACGACCTTCATTTAATTTTTTAATCTTTTCAACAGGCACTCCTGCTTCATGGATTAAAGCATATGTATTTCCAGTTGCTACAATTGTAAATCCAGCATCATAGTATCCTTTAGCAAGTTCAACAACTTGTGGTTTATCCATATCATTGACACTGATTAAAACTTTTCCTTCAGTTGGTAAGATTGTTTGTGTCGCTTCTTCAGCTTTATAGATAGCTGCTCCAAATGAACTTCCTAATCCTAATACTTCACCTGTTGATCTCATTTCTGGTCCTAAGATTGGGTCAACTTCTGGGAACATATTGAATGGGAATACAGCTTGTTTAACACCAACATGTGGAATTTTCTTTTCCGTTAATTTTGGTACTGGTGATTCTCTACCCGTTAATTCCATTGTCACAATATCAGTTGCAATTTTGACCATGTTAATATTACATACTTTTGATACTAAAGGAACTGTACGTGAAGCTCTTGGATTGGCTTCAAGAACATAAACTTTATCATCAGCAATCGCATATTGCATGTTCATAAGTCCACGAACATTCATTTCTTTCGCAATTTTCTTTGTGTATTCTTTAATTGTTTCCAAATGTCTCATTGGAATATGTTTAGAAGGTAAGATACATGCTGAATCTCCAGAGTGAATACCAGCTAATTCGATATGTTCCATAACAGCTGGAACGAAAACATTTGTTCCATCACTGATTGCATCTGCTTCACATTCCATTGCATTATTTAAGAATCTGTCAATTAAGATTGGACGATCTGGTGTGACACCAACAGCCGCAGCCATATATTCTTTTAAGCTGTCATCATCATAGACAACTTCCATTCCACGTCCACCTAAGACATAAGAAGGTCTTACCATTAATGGATAACCAATTCTTTTAGCAATGTCTAAAGCTTCTTCAACATTGACAGCCATTCCTGATTCTGGCATAGGAATTCCTAATTTTTCCATCATTTCATTGAATAAATCTCTATCTTCTGCCATATCAATTGTTTCCGGTGTTGTTCCTAAAATGTGCACACCATTTGCTTTTAATTGAGAAGCTAAGTTTAGTGGTGTCTGTCCACCAAATTGAGCAATCACACCAACTGGTTTTTCTTTATCATGAATACTTAATACATCTTCTAATGTTAATGGTTCAAAATATAATTTATCAGAAGTATCATAATCCGTAGAAACTGTTTCTGGATTACAGTTGACAATAATTGTTTCAAATCCCAATTTCTTTAAAGCCAATGAAGCATGAACACAGCAATAGTCAAATTCAATACCTTGACCAATTCTGTTTGGTCCTCCACCTAAAATCATAATTTTTTTCTTATCATGATGAATATCACTATGATCTTTCGCATTATATGTAGAATAGTAATATGCACTATCTTTTGTTCCACTGACATGAACTGGTTCCCAAGCTTGAGTAATACCATTAGCAATTCTTTCATTTCTGATACTATCTTCAGAAACATTTAAAATCTGACTTAAATATTTATCAGAGAAACCATCTTGTTTAGCTTGTCTTAAAACATCTACTGGCAGTTCTTTTCCAGCATATGATTTTAACATTTCTTCTTCATCAACTAATTCTTTCATTTGTTCAATGAAATAATGTTTAATACTTGTTAATTCATATAATTCTTCAACAGTAGCTCCTTTACGTAATGCTTCATACATGATGAATTGTCTTTGACTTGTAGGAATGGTTAATTTTTCTAATAATTGTTCTTTTGTTAATTCATTGAAGTTTTTCGCATATCCTAAACCATATTGCCCAATTTCAAGAGAACGAATTGCTTTTTGGAAAGCTTCTTTATAAGTTTTACCAATACTCATGACTTCCCCAACAGCTTTCATCTGTGTTCCTAATTTATCCTGTGCACCCTTGAATTTTTCAAAAGCCCATCTTGCAAATTTAATAACAACATAGTCACCATCTGGTACATATTTATCTAAAGTTCCATATTTTCCACATGGAATTTCATCTAAAGTTAAACCAGCAGCTAGCATAGCCGAAACAAGGGCAATAGGGAAACCTGTTGCTTTTGAAGCCAAAGCACTAGAACGTGAAGTTCTTGGATTGATTTCAATAACAACAATTCTATCAGTTTGAGGGTCATGTGCAAACTGCACATTTGTTCCCCCAATAACACCAATAGATTCAACAATTCTAAAAGCCTGATCTTTTAAACGATCTTGTACCTCTTGAGAAATTGTCAACATTGGCGCACTACAGAAAGAATCTCCAGTATGCACACCTAATGGATCAATGTTTTCAATAAAACATACAGTAATCATATTATTTTTAGCATCTCTGACAACTTCTACTTCCAATTCTTCCCATCCAAGAATAGATTCTTCAATCAAACATTCATGAACAAGACTTGCCTGTAAACCACGAGAAACAACTGTTTTTAATTCTTCAACATTATAAACAAGTCCTCCTCCGGCACCACCCATTGTATAAGCAGGTCTGACAACAACAGGATATCCTAATTTATCAGCAATCGCTAAAGCTTCCTCAACTGTGTTGGCAATTTCACTTCTTGCCATATCAATACCAAGTTCATTCATTGCTTTTTTAAATTCTAAACGGTCTTCTCCACGTTCAATTGCATCAACCTGAACACCTAGAACTTTGACATTATACTTATCTAAGACACCAGCATTGTGTAATTCAGCACATAGGTTTAATGCTGATTGTCCACCTAAGTTAGGCAATAAGGCATCTGGTCTTTCTTTTTCAATAATTTGTGTTAATCTTTTTAAATTCAATGGTTCAATATAAGTCACATCAGCAGTTTCTGGATCTGTCATGATTGTTGCTGGATTGGAATTAACTAAAACAATCTTGTATCCTAAACTTCTCAATGCTTTACATGCCTGTGTTCCAGAATAATCAAATTCACAAGCCTGACCAATAATAATAGGTCCTGAACCAATAACTAATACAGTGTTTACATCATCTCTTTTTGGCATATCTTTTCCTCCTTACTCACAAAAAAGACATATCCAATGATATGTCTTATTACAAATATAAAAAATGAGAAAAAGAAGACTTTGGTGAAACAGCTATCTGATCAGTTGTTTTGAAACCAAAATCCATCATTTTTCTCATTCCTTTCCTCATCTTTAAAGTATATATTTTTATACTTATACATTCAAGAAAATGATAAATAATACTCAATGAAATAATATATTATTAATTAATTCTCTTAATATCATACCCCTGTTTTGCAAAAGTATCGATAATTTTTTGAATATGCTTTTCTCCATTTGTTTCACAAGTTACACGTAATTCCACTTCAGAGAAACGTGCAAAATTCTTAAACTGATTATGTTCTACACCAATGACATTTGCATTGCATTGTGCCAAAACATGAGAAACATATTCCAATTCACCAGGTTTATCTAATAACTGCACAGTAAACGTAAAGACACGCCCTCTAGCAATCAATCCTTTATTAATCATTGAAGAAATTGTCAAAACATCAATATTTCCACCACTAATCAAAGATACAACTTTCTTATTCTTTTCATTTAATTTCTTCAATGCTGCCAAAGATAAGATCCCTGAATTTTCAGCAACCAGCTTATGCTTTTCAACAAGCAATAAGAACGCATCCATCAATTCATAATCAGAAACTGTAATAATACCATCAACATATTCTTTAATATAATCAAAAGTTAAATCTCCAATTTCTTTCACTGCAGTTCCATCCGCAATTGTATTTGCTTCTTTTAAAGCCACAACCTGATCTTCATTAATAGCTGCCAAAGCACTGGCTGCTCCTTCTGGTTCTACCCCTATAATCTTAATTGTTGGCTTGATTTGTTTAGCGGCACAGGCAATACCTGAAATCAATCCGCCACCACCAATTGGTACCAAGATAATATCTGCCTCAGGTAATTCATCAAGAATTTCTAATGCGATTGTTCCTTGTCCTTCAATAACATCCTCATCATTAAATGGATGAACAAAAGTATATCCATGTTCCTTTTGTAAATCACAAGCTTTCTGATAAGCTTCATCATACACCTCACCAGCTAACACAACCTCAGCTCCATGAGCTTCTGTTGCTTCTACTTTAATAAGAGGTGTATGTTTAGGCATCACAATTGTGGCCTTTACACCTAATTTAGAAGCAGCATATGCCACCCCTTGAGCATGGTTTCCAGCCGAAGAGGCAATTAAACCTTTAGCTTTCGCTTCATCATCCATTTTAATAATCTTATTGTAAGCCCCTCTAATTTTAAAAGCACCTGTTCTCTGTAAATTTTCTGGTTTGATATAAACCTGATTTTTACATTCCTTTGAAAAAGCTTCACTATATATTAAGGGAGTAGGAATAATGACTTCATCAACTCTCTTTTTTGCTTCTTGAAAATGCTTTAAATCTAACATATTGAATCTCCCTTCTTTTTCGTGTATTTTTCAACCATTATAGCACAACTCATGATAGATTTGAACTTATTTTTTTCATATTCATAAATACTATGCAGATGATTTAGTTAAATGCAAATTTATAAACCAAAAAAATCAATGATTTCATCAATACTTACAGGTCTATATTCATGAGCATCTACCCCTACATCATATCTATAGACACCTTCTTCTCGCATTTTTAAATTATAGCTACTATCATTATGTTGATGTCCATGTAAATGAATAGAACCTCTAAAAGAATGATTCCACTCTAAAAAAGGATAATGCGATAAAACAAAAAACTTCTTCTGATACTTTAATTCCTTATAGTCACAGATTTCTTCAAATAAACATTCATCATATTTTTTATCATGATTTCCCCTCACCAATATTTTTCTTCCATTTAACTTTGAAATCATTTGATTGGCTTCATCTAGAGACAATTTCATTGTTAAATCTCCTAAGATATAAATAAAATCATTCTTTTTTACAAACTGGTTCCAGTTTTGAATCAATGCTCTATTCATATCATCAACATTTTGAAATGGTCTATGACATAAACGTAAAGCATTTTGATGTCCTAAATGTAAATCACTTGTAAAATAAATCATTTAATCACCTCCCAAATCTCTTTTGATTATTATAAGAATAAGTCATTTAAATCCTGAAGATATTTGAAGATAATGAACAAGCAACCCTGTGGTTGCTTATTTAAACTGATTCAGTTGTTCATCATAGATATAATCAATCTTTTGTAAAGTTTGGATAATCTCATCCTGTGAAATATCTAAATCATCACATAAAGATGCTAGTGAATCATACTGGTCTCTAAGTTTCATATTAATAAAACTTAATAACATAGCTGGATCTTTTGGTAACATTAGTATTCAACTCCTTCATAGATTTGAGATAATATATATGCAATACCATCTTCATTGTTTGATTTTGTCACAACTTTTGCACGATCTTGAACTTCTTTCACTGCATTCCCCATTGCAACACCAAGCCCTGCATAAGAAATCATACTTAAATCATTATAACCATCACCAAAAGCCATCACTTCTTCTTGTTGAATACCTAAACTTTTAGCTAGACGATCTAATGATGCTGCTTTATCTATATTTTGTGCCATAGCTTCTAAAAAGAATGGAGCACTACGATAAATACTTAATTGATTTCCATAAGGTTGTTTAAACTCTTCTTCAATGCTGGCAACATAATCTGGTTCTCCAGTCATCAGAACTTTATAGATTGGATCTTCTAAGATATCAAGAAAAAAATCTACTTTTTTCTTTTTGATGTCATTAATTCTTGCTTCTTCACATACATACTGATCATCAATATTTTCTGTATAAATCATATCATTTTTATATGTCATGGAAACAAGATGAAATTGATTAGCGCGTAAATAAATATCTTTTGCCTCTTCTACACTTAATGTCTGTTCATAAATCACTTGACCAGTTTTAGCATCAGTGACTCTTGCTCCATTAAACGATAATAAATAGCCCTCATATTGATCTAATAGAAGCTCTTTAGCTTCATGTCTCAGCCCTGCAGTTGGTCTTCCTGAAGCTAACACAAGTTTTACACCTTGCTTTTGTACTTGAATTAAAGCTTCTTTTGTTTTCTTAGTTATCTGATTATTAGAATTCTTTAATGTTCCATCTAAATCTAATGCAATTAATTTATATTTCATCATAACCTCCTGTTTTTTACTATCTTATATAATTTTATTTATTTTGTCTATATACTATTTTCTATCATATTCACATATTTTCTCATTATATATGTTGTATAATAAAGTAACTGGAGGGATGAAAATGAATCTTAAAAATCAATTAAGGAATCAGATGATTGTTTTAACAATACTATCATTTTGTATATTTCTCTTTTTCTTCTTTCGTATCAATGTTTATATTTATACATATATCTTTCGTATAATCTATACAATTGTTGCGATAGGGGTTATGTTGATACAATGGTTTTTTTATTTTTCTAAAAACAAAAAAATACCTGCTATTCAGGCTTGGCTAGAAAAATTCTTGGCAGAGCATCCAGATATCCAACATCTTCAATCTTTATCTTATGCCACAACATATGCTCAAAAACGTATTTTTGCTTTAGTGGTCTATTATTTCTGTTTAAATATCATAACTATTATTTTTACCTATTGTATCTGTATGCGTATTATTTTTGATTTCTCTTTAAGTATGATTTTCTTGCTATTTGTAGTTTGTGTGTTAATTATCGTCTTATTATATGCATACATCTATGTACGTATTGAAAAAACATATTATCAGACGTATTTATATCAGGATTGCAAACTTTATATTCAAATGACTTATCATCTTTGTCAAATTCCTATCTTTCAAAAAGCCATTTTAAATTATAACACTCTCATGAATGTTTCATCTGCTTTAGGAAGATTAGGTTATCCACAAGATGCTTATAATTTCTTACTTTTATGGAAACAAAAAGTCAAAAGACTTCCAGTTCTTACAAAACTCTATTATTATGAACATTGTATTGCTCATTTATCCATGATGCAGGATCTTGAAAAATTTGAAGATGCCTATGAAAAGTTTCAAAATCTTTACCAAAGTTATCCACGTTTACATCAAAGAGAAAATGTCAAAAATTTAATCTTGATTGTTTCTCTTTATAACGCCTATATTCATCAACAATACGAAGATATTCTTCAACTTGAAAAACAGCTTCCTTCCTCTTGTCATACACCTCAAGTTGATATCATTTTAAATTGGGCACATGAAAAAGCTTAACTGATCATCAGTTAAGCTTTTTCAATAGATTCTCTAATTGTTTTAAAAAATAATCCTTATCTTCTTTTGTTTGTTTAGATGGACCTTTAATATGTTTCCCACTTCTTCTTTGATGGGCTCCAATATAGCGCCTCAATAGAAGTTCATCAATATTTTGTGATGTGATTTCTAATCCTGATACATGTAAGACATAAGCTTTTTTGCCTAATGCCAAAGCCGCTAATCCATAATCCTGCGTAATCAGAAGATCTCCTTGTCTTAAATCAGATAATATGCACATATCAACGCTATCTCTTCCTATTTCACATTCAACCACATGATAAGGAACATCTTTAAGAAGATGGGCATAATCAATATAGACATACATCTCTATCTGATACTTTTTTGCAAGTCTATAGATATCATCTTTATAAGGAGTGGCATCCCCATCTACAAATAATCTCATGCTATATGCAATGCTAAAATCATCACAATTGCTAAGATACCACCAATCAAACCACCAATATGTCCTGTCTTAGAAATATTGCGATCAACAAATGTATAAATCAGATTGATGACAATAATATAAATAGAACTTTCTAACAGAGACATAAATGGTCCACCTAGGATTAATCCTAATGCAATAATAGCACCAAAGAATCCATAGACAACACCACTGGCACCAATTGTCAACGTCTGATAATAACGTGATGAAACTTGTGATGCACTATAACTTAATAATGAACTCAATAACATAGATATAATAATCAAATATAAATAAGGAATTGTTCCTAACCAAGCTTCTAAAACATGTCCAATCTGATAAAGCGCATATGCATTCATAAGAAAATGAAGAAATTCTGCATGGATGAAATGACATGTTATAAAACGCCAGTATTGATGACGTTCCTGAATATAAGGAGGATAAAATCCTCCTAATCTTAACGCACAGCTCCATCTATCATCATGTTGTATAAACTGAATATAAATATAAACAATTGCACAAATCAAAACATAAATATTAGTTATCATCTTCTACCTCTATAACTGTGATTGTTCGAATCACTTTTGTTGTATTTCCATCTTTATCAGTAACAGTATACGTAATATCATAAGTTCCTGGTATCTGGTTATCAACTTGTCCAGTGATAATGATACGTGAAGTGATATCTCCTTCAATATCATCGGTTGCAGTCACACCTTCTTTTAAATCAATATTTTGACCGACCTGAATTTCCATATTATCGACACCTTTAATTTCTGGTGGAACCTGATTCTTTTCAATTACAATTTTTACTCTTAAAGAACTAGATTGATTTCCATGCTGATCTTCAACAATAATTCTTTCAATCTGCGTTCCTTCTATTTCAAATGATTTTGATTCACTTTTTTCGTGTGTTTTTTCATCATAGAAATAAACTTTTGTTTCAGAGTGATCTTCAACATTTTGAATCAAGTCTTTTGCATAAAGTGTTTCACCTAATTGAACATGCCATTCAACTTTTTTCAGTTGAAACCTAGGTTTAATCGTGTCTTCTACCACAATTTGAAAATATTGTGTTTCATCAAAATATGTAATAGATGCCTGATAAGATCCAACTTCTTTAGAAACATGAGATAAATCTAACTTGACATTTTCTAGGACTGAATGATTTGCATTCACATATTCACTCACATCGGTAGGAATATCTTGACCATATTGGAATGTAAAGACATTTCTTTTTAATTTGATAGGTGATATCGTTAAAGCAAGATAAATAAGGATTGCATCAATAAGTATAAAAAAACTTAAAACTGAAACAATGATCTTATTTTGCATGATATACACCTCCCTAGATATTATTATACCATTTCTATATGAAATTTTTGTGTCTAAACACTTATTTTTTTACTCAAAAAGAAGGAATACTATCCTTCTAATCTTGATAAAACCTTTTCTTTTCCTAATAAAACAATAGACTTCGCAAGATCAGGTCCATGCATAATACCCGTTGTCGCAATACGAATAGGCATATATAACATTTTTCCTCTTGCTTTGGCTTCTTTTTGTGTTGCTTTGATACATGCAAAGACATGATCTTCATCAAATTCTTCAGCTGATAATTGTGCCAAATGAGATTTGAAAACAGCTAAAGTATGAGGAATCGCTTCATCTTTCATAAATTCTTTGGCTTCATCACTCATATGCATTTCATCTTCAAAAAATAAAGCCACCTGTTCTACAATTTCTTCTCCATAAGTTATATGATCTTTATGAACATCAATCAGTTTTCTAACCCATTCATCACTCTTATCTGATAAATCATAAGCTTTCTGTAAGAATGGTAAACATAACTCAACAAGTTCATCTAAAGATTTTTCTTTTAGATACTGGCTATTCATCCATTTTAATTTATCCATATCAAAAATAGCACCAGATTTAGAAATACGATCTACACTAAATTCCTGAATTAGTTCGTCCAATGTAAATAATTCTTTATCTCCTTTTGGAGACCATCCTAATAAAGCAATATAATTTAAAATAGCTTCACTTAAAAATCCCTTTGAAATCAAATCCTGATAAGATGCATCTCCATTACGTTTACTTAATTTATGTGTTTCATCTTTCATAACTGGTGGACAGTGAATATAAACTGGTGGTTCCCATCCAAAAGCCTGATAAATTAAATTATATTTAGGTGTAGAAGATAAATACTCATTTCCTCTAACAACATGTGTAATATTCATCAAATGATCATCAACAATATTCGCAAAGTTATATGTTGGATAACCATCACTTTTTAATAATACACCTTCTGATAATCCGGCATTTTCAACTTCAATATGTCCATAAACTTCATCTTCAAAAGAAGTGATTCCACTACTAGGAATTGTTTGTCTTACAACATATTTTTCACCATTCGCAATTCTTTGTCTGGCTTCTTCTAATGAAAGAGATTTACAAGGATCAATATATCCTAATTCTTCATGATCCGCATTTTCTTTTTTCGCTTCTTCAATTGTTTCTTCGTCACAGAAACAATAATGTGCACCACCCAATTCAACTAATTTATCAGCATATTCCTTATAAATAGGTAATCTCTGTGATTGAATATATGGCCCAACATCTCCTGGTTTATCAGGTCCTTCATCATAATGCAAACCTGTTTTATCCAGTACATCATAAATCATATCGACAGCTCCAGCCACTTCTCTTTGCTGGTCTGTATCTTCAATTCTTAAAATAAAATCCCCACCATCATGTTTTGCAATTAAATATTCATACAATGCCGTTCTTAAATTTCCAATGTGCATATACCCTGTTGGACTTGGGGCAAATCTTGTTCTTACTTTACTCATATGTCTATCCTTTCTTATTTAATAATACAACGCTTTGAGCAACAATACCTTCTTTTCTACCTACAAATCCCATTTTTTCTCCTCTTGTTGCCTTAATATTCACCTGTGTGATGTCACAATGAAGAACACGTGCAACATTTTCACGCATACTATTGATATGTGGTGCCATTTTAGGCTCCTCGCATAAAATCAAGCTATCAATATTTCCAATTTCATAGCCTTCTTCGACCATCATCTGATATGTATACTCCAATAAGACCATTGATGATATTCCCTTATACTTTGCATCTGTATCCGGGAAATGTTTACCAATATCTCCTAATCCCATAGCTCCAATAATACTTTCAATAATCGCATGCAATAAGACATCAGCATCACTATGACCTTTTAAACCTTTTTCATAAGGAATATGGACTCCACCTAAAATAAGTGGTCTGTCTTCAACTAACTGATGAATATCAATAGATTGCCCTATTCTCATCATTTTCATCACCCTTTCTGCCATATTCTAGCACAAATAAGCCCAATATACAAAACTATATCTATGGAAACTGTTTTATATTTTTCAAAAATATGGTAAACTAAAGCATATATTAAAGCAAGAGAGGTTCGACATATGGATAACAATAAAGAAGTAGTGAGTAAAAATTTTATTGAAAGAATTATAGATAAGGATTTAGAGGAAGGAACATATACAAAAGTTGCAACAAGATTCCCTCCAGAACCAAATGGTTATTTACATATTGGTCATGCGAAATCCATCTTATTAAATTATGGTCTGGCAAAGAAATATAATGGAACTTTTAACTTACGTTTTGATGATACCAATCCAACAAAAGAAAAAACAGAATTTGTTGATTCTATTATTAAAGATGTTGAATGGTTAGGTGCCCATTATGACGGAGATGTCAAATTTGCTTCTGATTACTTCCAAGATATGTATGAAGCAGCTGTAAAACTGATTAAAAAAGGAAAAGCCTATGTTTGTGATTTAACACCAGAACAAATTAAAGAATATCGTGGAACTTTAACTGAACCTGGTCAAAACTCTCCTTATCGTGATCGTAGCATTGAAGAAAATCTTGATTTATTTGAAAGAATGAAAAATGGCGAATTTGAAGATGGAAGCAAAGTGCTTCGTGCTAAAATTGATATGGCTTCTCCTAATATTAATATGCGTGATCCTATCATCTATCGTATTGCTAGAATGACACATCATAATACAGGTGATCAATGGTGCATTTATCCAATGTATGACTTTGCACACCCAATTGAAGATGCCATTGAACATATTACACATTCTATCTGTACGTTAGAATTTGAAGATCATCGTCCTTTATATGACTGGGTTGTTCGTGAACTAGAATATCCTGAACCACCAAAACAGATTGAATTCGCCAAACTTTATTTGACAAATGTTATTACAGGTAAACGCTATATCAAACGTTTAGTTGATCAGGGAATCGTTGATGGATGGGATGATCCTCGTTTAGTCACAATTGCCGCTTTAAGAAGAAGAGGATTTACTCCTGAATCTTTAAAGAACTTTATGGAATTAGTAGGTGTTGCGAAAAGTAATTCATCTGTAGATTATGCAATGCTTGAATATTGTATTCGTGATGATTTAAAGCCAAAAGCACCACGTGTTATGGCTGTTCTTGATCCAATCAAACTTGTCATTGACAATTATCCTGAAGATCAGGTTGAATATTTAGAAGCACAAGTGAACATGGAAAATCCTGAATTAGGTGTTAAACAAATTCCTTTCTGCAAAGAATTATGGATTGATCGTGATGATTTCATGGAAGAACCACCTAAAAAGTATTTCCGCTTGTTTCCAGGAAACGAAGTGCGTTTAATGAATGCTTACTTTGTAAAATGTGTTGGATTTGAAAAAGATGAAGATGGAAAAATCACAGTTGTCCATTGTACTTATGATCCAATCACAAAAAACGGAACTGGATTTACTGGTAGAAAAGTTAAAGGAACAATTCATTGGGTTCCTATTCCATTTGCTAAAAAGGTCACTGCAAGACTTTATGAAAATCTTGTTGATGAAGAAAAAGGTGTTTATAACGAAGATGGATCAGTCAATTTAAATCCAAATTCTTTAACTGTTATTGATAACTGTTATATTGAACCTTCTATTGAAGAAGCTAAACCTGGAGATTCATTCCAGTTTGTCAGAAACGGATATTTCTGTGTGGATACAAAGGATTCAACAGAAGATCATCTTGTTTTCAATAGAATTGTTTCACTGAAAAGTTCATTTAAATTACCAAAGAAGTAAGATGGGGTTACCCATCTTTTTTATATACTTTCTGATATATTCTTTGCATCTGTAAATCCGTCAAAGCCATACGATCAGCACATTCTCTAAGTTCTTCACAGATTTCCTGAGGGACATCATCTTGATTTTTATATAAGATTTCATGTTCTAAACTGGCCCAAAAATCCATTGCAATTGTTCGCATTTGAATTTCTACAGGAAGTTTCATTTTTCCTGTCTTCAAATAAATAGGTACTTCCACAACCAAATGTAAAGAACGATATCCTGTCTCTTTAGGATAATCAATATAATTCATTTTCTTTATTAAACGGATATCATCATGCATGACTAATAATTGTGAAATATATTGAATATCATTGATGTAATGACAGACAACTCTAAGACCCGCTATATCATGAAGTTTCTTTAAAGAATCTTTTTGACATAAATAATGTTTACGTTCAAGTTTTTCTAAAATACTTTCTGGAGATTTAATACGTGATTGAATATTATGAATAGGACTATATCCATTTTCGCATCTCAATTCATCATCAATACCTGCCAGCTTCATTTTCATCACTTCAATAGCCTGTCGATAAGGCTGCATCATTTTTCTAAACATCTTATAATCTTCTAATTCTTCTTTTAAATTCATCATATCACCAATCATGATTATAGCTAACATTCATAAAAAAATTATCTTATCATTATGTGAAAAAAATGAAACAGAGACTAACTCTGTTTCATCATATAATCAGTTAAATTCAAACCATTTTTCATAGCATATAAAGCATGATCTTTATCATTGATATTTTTGACTTTGTCTTCTAATATAATAGCAATATATTTCGCATCGTCATCTAAGGTTAATGGCCAAAAGAAGTAAAACTTTTTCCCATCTTTGAAATAAAATTCAAAATCTGCAATATAGACTTCATAAGCAATAGGACTTCCCATATTCATATACTTACGATTTGTATAAATATTGACTTTTTCAATGTCTTCATAACGATAATAATACATTAACTTTTCATCTTTCCCAAGTAAAACTGCAATAAAATATTTAAGATTACTATACCATCCCTTAAATTGATAATAACGAATACCATCTCTTAAAAACTCAACAGATTGATCTAAAGAGTTATCTAACATAGATGAAGATGTTTGACGATAAGCCAATCCAATAGATGTTATCATCAAAAAGATGAACCAAATCAAAAATGAAATGATTATTACCCATATTTCTCCAATTTCACGAACTGTCCAATAGGTCATTGCTCCTGCTAAAAAAGCAGAACTACCTGATGCATAAATCATTTGTCTTTTTGCCCATGATTTGGTTAACTTTCTTCCTAATGATACAGTATTTGTTGTTTTTTGCATTCCTAATTTCCAGTGATGTGTTTCTTCCTCAATATCCTGTAATGCTGGAATGAGTGGTAAATCTTTATCGTGATAGTTATCTACCGCTTTTTTCACTTCTTTCATACTTTCAATTTGATTATCGAGATGAATCTGATTAATTCTTAAACATTCATGAAAATCAACTTCACCACTTAATATACCTTTGACATCATCAATTGAAATATTCAACCCTCTTAAAAACTTGACAAGTCTTAATGTTTGCAGATCTTCTTCGCTATAATTACGATAGCCATTATCATCTCTTTGTGGTGTAATCAAACCTTCTTTTTCATAATAACGAATCGTATGCTTTGTTAATCCCAATTCTCTTTCTAAATCGCTTGTTTTCATATATTTTCCCTTCCTTCTACTATCATTGAACACTATAGAGTCACTTTACAGTCAAGAGTTTTTTTGATTTGATTGAAGTTTTTTCACTTTCTATGACAATGTGATAAAATAATATTATAGAAAACATAGAAAGGAGAAAAAACTTATGAAAATTTTATTATGTTGTAAAGCTGGCGTGACTTCTAATATGTTTGCCTCAGCATTAAAAGATGAAGCTTCAAAAAAAGATATGGAAGTTGTCATTTGGGCTACTGCTGAAACAATGATTGAATATTCTATCGAACAGGCTGATTTGATTTTAGTGACACCTCAGCTGAAAAGCTCTGTATCAAAATTTGAAGATCTTGCCAAAGCAGGAACGCCAGTTATTTTAATTAGTGACGATGACTTTGTACAATTCAATGCTAAAAAAGTTTTAGAAGAAGCTATAGCTCAATTACAATCATAATATATGATCAGCTGGAAAAATAATTCCAGCTTTTCTTCTGGCTTTTGTCAGAATTTCACAAACTATTAAGCTATGTTCTAACATCTGATAACAACGCTGATAATCACGTTTTTGATACATCTCTACAAAAGCTATGAATTCATCATACATGTTATGAGGATGCTGAGTATCTGGAACTTTATGCACTTGACCATCATTTTTAATAACCTGAAAAGAACGGAGACTACTCACAGGTGTATCTATACACAAACATCCCTGATCACCTTGTATCGTACTGATAGATGGCGATTGACAATCTTTGGCTCCAATGCATACACATTGAAAATCAGGATATTCTAAAATCAGAATACCAGAAGTATCAATATGATGTTCGATATGCGGATAATAATGAACATCAAGAGGTTGACCAAATAAGCCAACTACAAAATGAATATTATAAACATTTAAGTCCATCAAAGCTCCACCGGATTTTTGATAGTCAAAAACAGGTAAAATATGTCCTTTTTGAAAAGCATCATAACGTGATGAATATTGAGAAAAATGGCATTGAATAATCTTGATATTTCCTAGTTCTAAAAGAGAGTCTTTTATGTGTTGATAATGAGGTAAATACTGATTTGTAATAGCTTCCCACATGAAAACATGATTTTGCAACGCTATCGCTTGTAATTGTAAAGCTTCTTCATATGTTGAAGTCAATGGCTTTTCAACAATGACATGTTTATGATGTTGTATGGCTTGTTTTGCAAATGCGAAATGCAAATGATTAGGAACAGCAATATAAATTGTATCGACTTCCTGATCATCCAATAAATCCTGATAATTTGTTGAATAACGCTGAAATGAATGTTTTGTACATAATGTTTTGAGTTTTTCTTCACTACGAAGTGTTCCTGATATATGGATCAATTGAATGGCTTTGATTTCATGAATAAAAGATAACAATTCATCAACAATCTTACCACTTCCAACAATTCCTAGTCTCATAAATATTCTCCTATTTCTTTTGAGCAGCAACCAATAACATCATAGGTCTACGCATTTCATCTTTCATTCCATCTAAATCCATCATC
Source organism: Massilimicrobiota sp. mt181 (assembly GCF_055420065.1). NCBI lineage: Bacteria > Bacillati > Bacillota > Erysipelotrichia > Erysipelotrichales > Erysipelotrichaceae > Massiliimicrobium > Massilimicrobiota sp. mt181. The sequence continues at coordinate 3,551 of NZ_JBVAYN010000028.1, read as the reverse complement.
TCTAAAGGTGGTTTTGCTTCTATGACATGTTCTATAGAAAAGCCATTATTGACAAGTGTTTCCAAATATGTTGTCAAGGTACGATGATATTTCACTACTTTTTCTCCTAGAAAAAGAGCTTCACGTTGTCCTTCTTCATAATAATGGTCTACTGGGAAATGAAGGATGTTTCCATTTTCATCATAATACCAATCCTGTGTTCCATAAGCTGTAAATACGGGATGTTCTACAGAAAAGACAAAATCTCCACCCTTTTTCAGCCATTTTGAAATGTGTGATATCAATTCTTCATAATCTTTCACATAATGAAAAGCCAATGAACTCAATATAACATCAAAACTTTCACTATCAAGCTTAAGATCTTCCATAGCCATTTGTCGATATTCAATACGTTCATGGGAATGCTTTTGTTTGGCTATTTCTAACATACGTTTTGAAATATCTATTCCTAAGACATATTGAGCCTGATGTTCTATAGCATATTGACAATACCAACCATATCCACAGCCTAAATCCAAAACTTTTTTATCACAAAAATCTGGTAACAGCTTTTGCATGTCATGCCATTCTCCTGCTCCTTGAAGCCCATAGATAGAACGGTTCATTTCGCCGTATTTTTTAAAAAACTTTTCATCATCATATCTATTCTCTTTCATGAACAAACCTCATTTCTATTTATATCTTAGCACACCTCATAAAAAAGCATATGCATTTCACATATGCTATCATTCTTTTGTTGATAACGATGCTCTTATGTATGATTTGACTTTCTTTAAATCAAAATCACATAAAATAGGTAATGCTTCTACCAATTCTTCTGGTGGAAGATTCCACCACTCCCATTTCAACAACAATGCAATCATTTCATCATCAAATCTTTTTCTAATCAATCTGGCTGGATGACCTCCCACAACAGTATATGGCTCAACATCCTTGGTCACAACACTTTCAGCTGCAATAATGGCACCATCACCAATATGAACACCTGGCATAATGACACAATGGCGACCAAACCAGACATCATTTCCAATCACTATGTCTCCTTTAAATGGCAATTGAGATAAATGTTCAGGAACTCTTTTTGCCCATTCTCCACCCATCACCGCAAAAGGATAAGTGGAGACACTATTTATACGATGATTAGCAGAACCCATTATAAATTGTGTTCCTGAAGCAATTGAACAAAACTTTCCAATAATCAAACGATCTCCAAATTCTGGATAGTTAAATAGAATATTATTTTTTTCAAAATGTATAGCATCTTCATCATCATAATATGTATAATCACCAATCTGCACATTCTTCGCTTGAACAACATTTTGAATAAAACAAGATGTTAAATATTCATTCGCAAACAATGCATGAGGATCTGGTATTTTCATTTCTTAAACTCCTTTCAATCAATTCTTATCAATCACATCCTTCCCATCTCTTTCTACCACTGCTATTGCTTTTTTCATGCGAATTGTTTCCATCTAATCACTCCTTATGTTATATATCATATCATTATCTTTACATGGATGGAAAAATTTTTCCCACATTTCTCATGATTTTCATTATATTTGTGATAAAAAAATTTCTATTCCTTTTCTTGCCATATTTATTTGCCAAAAAATCATTATAATCATAGTTGATGATAGATATAGTGAGGTGAGAGTTTATGGATGTTTTTTTAAAAGAATGTCATTATGAAATATTGTATTACTGGTTTAAAAATCATATCCCAGTTACTTTAAAAGAATCAAAGAATAAATGGGCCCATTCTTTATCAGGTTCTTTTGAAAAATATCATATTGATATATCATTTTATAAAAATGGGGTCATTGAAGAAACCATCAATGATTTAACAAATGGCGATGTTATTTATTACATTCATTTCTTATTCTTAAATTTTTACCAAAGTACCAAAATTCTCAAAGATTTTCTAGGTTATCTTCAATCATTGATGAGCCCTCAAATCAAAATTATGATTTGCTGTAGTTGTGGTTTGACATCTTCTTTATTTGCGGAAAATCTACAGGAAAACTTTCAAAAACAACATATCAATGCCTCGATTGAGGCCTGTGATATTAACACTATACAAAATAGACCTCAAGATTATGAGTTAATCTTATTAACTCCACAAGTGCATTATTATAAACCTCAATTACTTCAACTTATCCATAAACCTATTGTGACAATACCAACAACAGATTTTGCATGTCATAATTACGGCAACATTATATCTATCATAGATTCTTATTTATCCAGGGAGGTAGAACTATGAATATTTTATTAGTTTGTTCAGCTGGTATGTCTACAAGCTTGCTTGTAACAAGAATGCTAGATTATGCCAAAGAGAAAAATATACAAGTCAATATTGAAGCACATCCTGTAGGAGAAGTAGAAAGTTATGGGCAAGATGCTGATGTTATTTTATTAGGACCACAAGTGCGTTTCCAACTTTCAAATGTCAAAAAGCTTTTTCCAAATAAACCTGTTGAGGTTATTGATATGCGTGATTATGGGATGATGGATGGAAAGAAAGTTTTGACACATGTCTTAAAAATTACGAAATCATAAAGGAGAAAATCAGCTATGAAAAAAATACTTTTAGCCTGCAACGCAGGAATGTCTACCAGTTTGCTTGTGTCTAATATGCAAAAATATGCCAAAGAAATTGGTGAAGATGTTATGATTGAAGCTATGCCTATTACTCAGGCAGAAAAATCATGGAAAGATTGGGACATTATCCTTTTAGGTCCACAAGTTCGCCATGTTATTGGGAAATTAAAAGAGATTGTTCAAGGTCAAATTCCTGTTGTTGTAATCGATATGCGCGATTATGGATTAATGAATGGAAAAAACGTATTAAATGCTGCTTTAAAAGAGTTATCTGAATAATTTGTTATTATATTCTTCATAAGTAAAAGAAGCCACCCGGCTCAATGTCGTCAATTTAACGACATTGTGCCAAGTGGCTTCTTTTTGTGTTAACCCATATAATGATCAAAACGATTTTGAAGATTCTTCTCATAATCACGATTGAAATAACTGGCATAAATACAATCAAGTAAATATTGCAGTGAGATACGTGATGAAAAGGATGCTATCTTCTCTTCAGAATCTTCATACGGAGAAAAATACAGATGATAATCTACTTCTGTAGCAAAAGGAATATTAATGGTTGATGAAATTAAAATCATTGTCACTCCCTTTTCTTTAAGTTGTTTAACAATGTCTTCCATTTGTGGTGTTCGACCAGCATAACTGATTAACATTGCGACATCACCTTTTTGACAAGAGTGAGCATACCAATGCTGATAAAACCTTTCTGTTGCAACATCTACGCGTACACCTAACTCCAACATATTTTGTTGGAAGCATTCAGCCATAAAATAATTACCAATAGAAGGAAAGACAATGATATGATGTGCATTGTATAATGCCTGGATAACTTTTAAGAAAACATCCAAATCTACCAATTCCATTGTTGATTGAATCGTCTGATCATATAAAGAATGCATTTTATCCATAATTTGATGATGTGTATCAAATCGATCAAACGGGTA
>NZ_JBVAYN010000027.1:0-30076 GCF_055420065.1 Massilimicrobiota sp. mt181 | reverse complement strand
TGGAATAATGATTGATTTAGAAATGTTAGAAAAGTTAAGTCTTGCAAAAGGTGTTTCAGGTTATGAAAAACAAGTCACAAGACTGATGAAATCTTATCTTGAAGAGAGTGTTGATGAATTTTCATATGATGGATTAGGAAGTTTAATTGCCATGAAACAGGGACAAAATCCTTTTAAGATTTTGTTGACTGCTCATGTTGATGAAATTGGCTTTTTGGTCAAAGATATTGATGAAAATGGATTTATCAAAGTTCAGCCAGTGGGAGGCTGGAATGTACAGAATTTACCATCTTCACTCATGACCATAACGACAAGAGAGGGAAAAGAAGTAAAGGGTGTCTTTGCTTTACTTTCTTCTCATCATGATAAAGGTCATACTTTATCGATGCAGGATATTTATCTGGATGTGGGTGCTCTAACAAAAAATGAAGCACTTGATATGGGCATCAACAAAGGTGATCCTATCACACCATCTTCCCAGATGCATGTTTTATCTAATGGGAAATGCCTATGTTCAAAAGCATGGGATGATCGTATTGGTGTTGCTGTTATGATTGAAGTCATGAAACGCTTAAAAAATGAGACAATTTATCCTACACTTTATGTAGCTGGAACAGTGCAGGAAGAAGTTGGACTGCGTGGGGCTAAAACGGTTGCTCAAATGATTCAACCTGATTTGGCTTTGGCTATTGATGTGACTTTTTCCTATGATTTACCATCTGGTGATAAGGGAGATGTCAGATTGGGAAATGGTGTTGCCTTATGTGTGATGGATGGTAGTGTTATCGCACACACAGGTTTATTAAAACAAATGGAAAGTATTTGTCAAAAGCATCAGATTCCTTATCAGTTAGATATGGATTTGGCAGGAGGCACAGATTCAGGTGAACTCAGCAAAGCTGGGGCTGGTATTATGAATTTAACAATTTCTATTCCGACACGATATATGCATTCCCATTACACAATGGTTCACATGGATGATTTTGAAGCAACTGTTGAGATGCTTGTTTCTTTTTTAAGGGAATTTAATGAGGATATGTATATAGCTATGCTGGAGGAGAAAAGATAATGGGTGCACTGATTTTAGAAGGTGGAACTTTTCGTCCGATTTTTTCTAGTGGTGTGATGGATGCTTTGAATGATTATGGTGTTGAATTCCCGTATGTCATTGGGGTATCAGCAGGCATTACTGATGGATTTTCTTATGTTTCTAAACAACCTCAACGTAATTATGATATTTTGATGAATCATCGCCATGATAAAAGATATGTTGGTATTCGAAATTATCTTCATGATCGTAGTCTGTTTGGATTAAAATTTGCATATGAAATAATTCCTCAAGAACTTTATCCCTTTGATTGGAAAACTTTTCTTGAAAGTCCTACAGATATTCGTGTTGGTGTAACGAATGCAGAAACGGGACAATGTGAATATTTAGACGGAAAGAAATTAGATCAGCAATGTACAATGTTGAAGGCAACATGTGCGATTCCGTTTGTTTTTCCTGTTATTTCTTTGGATGGAAAGAAATATTATGATGGTGGTATCTGTGATCCCATACCTGTTAGAAAAGCTCAACAGGATGGTCATGACAAAATGTTAATTGTTTTAACAAGACCAAAAGGATATCGCAAGACGTTATCGAGGGCTAATGTTATCGCAAGTCGTCTATTAAAAAAGAAATATCCACATTTGGTTGAACCACTGCTGACAAGACATCTTTTATATAATGAAACTTTGGATTACTGTGAAGAATTAGAAAAAAGTGGAAAAGCTATTATTTTAAGACCAAGTGAAGATATTCAAATTGAATCACTGGAAAAAGATTTACAAAAAATTGATCGTATTTATCATTATGGCTATCAATTAGCATTAGAGCATATGGATGATATCAAAGCGTTACTGAAATAGACATTTTTTTGATATTTTCACATATTTTTAAAATAATGTTTTGGTATTTATATACTATTATGAAAATATAAAAAGAAATCATCATCTGATGATGGAAAGGAAAGATAAATATGAAACATATAAACAAAAATAAATTGTTTAAAATTGTTGTTGTACTTTTATTGATTGTCTCACTAGGGTGTAATGGATTTTTGTTATATACAATTTTTGGTAATCAGCAAAGTTCAACATCATCTTCATCTCATACAACAGTTCAGACTGTCAACTATGATGTCCAATCAAATTTAACAGATGTTATTGAAAGTGCCAAAAAATCTACAGTAGGGGTTGCAGTATATCAAAACAATCAGCTTGCTGGTAGTGGAAGTGGTGTTATCTATAAAGTAGATGGAAAAACTGTTTATGTGATTACGAATCATCACGTTATTGAAAATGCGCAATCTATTGAAGTCATCTATTCTAATGGTGAATCTGTTCGTGCTGAATGTTTAGGTAGTGATGAATATGGAGATATCGCAGTTTTGAAAATGACAGTTGATTTTGAAGTTTCTGCTTTTAAAGTAGGGGATTCTGATTTATTGGAAGCTGGGGAACCTGTATTAGCAGTGGGAAGTCCTTTAGGTATTGAATATGCTGGAACAGTCACACAAGGTATTGTATCTGCTCCATCTCGTACAGTTTCTGTTGATTTAAATGATGATGGAACTGAAGATTGGGATATGAATGTTATTCAGACAGATGCAGCTATCAATCCTGGTAATAGTGGTGGTGCTCTTGTTAATGCGGCAGGAGAACTGGTTGGTATTACATCTATGAAGCTTGCTTCAGAAGAAGTTGAAGGTATGGGATTTGCAATTCCAATTAATGATGCAGTAGATTTAGTTGAAGAAATTATTGAAACTGGAAAAGTCAGTCGACCTACCATTGGTATTTCAGCTGTTTCATTAGATAGTTATTCATCATATGAACTTTATATGTATCGTATTCAGACAAATTTAAATAAAGGAATCTATGTTGCAGATGTTCAAAGTAATTCACCAGCAAGTCAGGCGGGTATTAGAGCAGGAGATGTCATTACACAGGTTGAAGGAGAGGACATTGAATCTTATAAAGATTTCTTAACTCAGCTTTATTCTAAAAATCCTGGAGATACGATCAAATTAACGATTAATCGTAATGGTTCGACATCTACAGTCAATGTGACATTAGGTTCTTCATAAGGAAAGACAAAAGCTCTTTCCTTTTTTTTCTAAAAAATATATAATGGTTGATGGTGATGATATGAATAAAGAAGTCAAAAAACAGTTAATCTTATCATTCGTTTTGCTGGCTTTATTGATGACGACACTTTTTTTCTGGTATCCTAATTTTGTATTTCATACATATGTGGAAACATTGGATTATCAATATTGTTTAAGTGGTACGAATGATGAACTGGCTATTGATGGCTATGAAATTTATCAAGATGGAAAAACACAGGGATATGGACATGCTCGTATGATATCTTTGAAACCAGATTTTTTTCAAAAGGGTGATGATATTACATTGACTCTTGTTTTATCTGATGATGTTCAGTTGGCACAATCAATGACTGTTGAAAATGATCATGATGTAATCATAATGCAAGAACAAAAAACAGATCAAATCTTACAGGAAGATGATATTCAAAAGGCACAGTTACAGGTTGAAATTGTTCGAGATCAAAAAGAGATATACTCACAATCTATAACGATGAAAAATCAGGATATGTTAACTTATACAGGTGCGAATAAAGATTATTCACTGACAAATGTCTATGTGACTTCTTCATGGTTAAAGACAGGGATTTTTTCAAGTAAGAATGAAGATATTGCAAAAGAATATCCTTATATGATTGTGGATTATCTTTATTTGAAAGATCAAGATGGAAGTGAAGATATTAATGATTATGAACGTTTTGTTTATATGAATGGGAAAACTGAGGATTTTTTAACAAACCAGATGAAAAATATCGGATATTATGATGGAGAAGAATCATTATTAGATATGAATTTATGTTGTGTCATTACATTAATGAAAGAAGAAAATGATACAAATCCTTATACATTTATCTTACCTTTAAATCCTGTTCAAAAAGGAGAATAACATGCAAACAAAAAGAAAAGATTTAATGACTATATATATGCTAAGAAATGCTTTTTCTACATTATTCATTGCTTTGATTTCCTTTATTATTTCTTTGATTGCTTATTATCATTGTACATGGATTGAAGCTTTACAACGTTTATTTTTAGTGAATATTTACACCACATTGTATTTTTTATTGATTTGGCTTTTGAATTATATGATTTTTGAAATCTCAAAAATCATATATGATACTTATGAAAAATTATTAAGTTATAAATTATGTATTGTTTTATTATTGATGGCTATTATTGTCTTTTGGATTCCAATGCGTGATCTTTTTCAATGGAATTTCTCACTCCTTTTTGTTTTGATTGCATTAAGACAAGTTAAACAATTATGGATTCATAAAAAAAGACCATAGAATGGTCTATAAAAGAGAGCTCAGTTTTTCAAGAAATTGTTGTTTTGTAGAGGAATCTAGAGAATTATAATATTCTTCAAACAGAACACCTAATCCTACAAGGATTGTTTCTTCTTGAGATGCTATGCCTTCATCAATTGTCTGCTGTAGCTGTAAAGGAGAAAAACCTTTGAGATTTGTTAGTAGTGCTTCACGCATTTTATCAGTCCTTTCTTATATAATATGGGATAAATAATTATTTTTATACAAGGAGTTTTATGAAAGAATTACAAATTCAATTAGATCAGGAAATTGTGACTTATCAGTTGACATATAAACATATGCAAAATATAAGGATGCGTGTGAAAGATGGTGTTTTACATGTGAGTGCACCTTATGGAACTTCACAGGTATTGATAGAGACAGTTATACAGAATTATCAGCAACGTTTATTGAAACAAATCAAAGCTTATCAACCTTATGTTCAATACAGTGACGGAGGATTTATCCTGATTTTCAATCAACGTTATGATATTGTTTTAAGAGATATTGGGATTAAAAAATGTCAATTTCATGGACAATGCATTTATGTGTATCATCAAAACATCAAAGAGTGTCTGGAAAAATTGTGTCAAAAGATTTTATTGGATTATATTGAAGAAAAGGTCATTGGATATTTGGCGCATGATTTTGATTTAGAAATGCCACGCATTGAAATCAAAAAATATAAAAGTCGATGGGGAAGCTGTTATTATAAAGAACATCTTATCACTTTTCATTTGGGGCTTGTTCATCTAGAAAAAGGACTGATTGATTATGTGATTATTCATGAATTAACACACTTTTTACATCCTGATCATTCTCGATTGTTTTATGCAGAAATTCAAAAGAGAATGCCTCATTATAAAGAATTACAAAAACGTTTAAAGGAGAAGCATACATGATTACATCAGTACAAAATGAAACAATTAAAAAGATAATGAAATTGAAACAAAAAAAATATCGTGATGAAGAAAACCTTTTTTTAGTTGAAGGATTTCATTTGGTTGAAGAAGCAAAGAAGGCTGGTTGTATACAAAGAGTCATCGCAACATCTGAAAATCTTTTAGATCAGGATGGTCTTTTGGTATCACAAAAAGTGATGGAAAAACTAGCTTTTACAAAAACTCCCCAGCCCATTATGGCTATTTGTCGTAAACCATCACATACATCTTTTCAACCTTCTTTAGAACGTTATCTATTGTTAGATGGAATTCAGGATCCTGGGAATCTAGGAACAATCATTCGAACAGCATTAGCTTTTGGATATGATCAAATGATTCTTTCTCCAGAATGTGTAGATTTATATAATGATAAAGTAATACGTGCAACACAGGGAGCATTATTTCAAATGAAAATTTGTCAGATGGATTTGTTAGAAGCGATTTCTCTTTTACAGGAAAATCATGTTCCAATCTATGCAACTTCATTGCATCATGCTTTATCTATTGAACAATATCCAATCCAAAAACAGATGGCTTTTGTTTTAGGAAATGAAGGGCAAGGTGTTTCAAATGAAGTCTTAAAGCAATGTGATCATGCCTTATATATTCCTATTCAATCTATTGATTCATTAAATGTTGCGATAGCTGGGGCTATTGTGATGTATCATTTTCCTAAAGTTTAAGAAAAGATTTGCAAAATAATAAACATATGATATAATATCTTGTGTTTAGAATCGATGAAAAGGAGTAGTAGTTGTTGATACTTTTTAGAGAGTCTATGGGTGGTGAAAATAGACAGGTTAGGCAATGAACTCGCCTTGGAGATACAAAGATGAAAAGAGTAGTTTTTGTCGTTAACTGCGTTAAAGTTTTGAGAGCATATATGGATGTCATATATGAACTAAGGTGGTATCGCGATCAAGTCGTCCTTAGAGGGGCGACTTTTTATATTATAAGGAGGGATAAATGATGCCATTTGATCATCAAGCCATTGAAAAGAAGTGGCAAAAATATTGGGATGAACATCAGACTTTTTATACAGATGTTTGGGATTTTTCAAAACCAAAATACTATGCGTTAGATATGTTTCCATATCCATCAGGACAAGGTTTACATGTCGGGCATCCTGAAGGATATACAGCAACAGATATTATGTCACGTATGAAAAGAATGCAGGGATATAATGTTTTACATCCAATGGGATTTGATGCTTTTGGATTGCCAGCAGAACAATATGCGATTAAAACAGGAAATCATCCTGAAGGATTTACACGTCATAATATTGAAACTTTTACACATCAATTAAAGATGTTAGGTTTTTCATTTGATTGGGATAAATGTATTTCAACATGTGATCCTGATTATTATCATTGGACACAATGGATTTTTAAACAGCTTTATGAAGATGGTTTGGCTAAAAATGTAGATATTCCAGTGAACTGGTGTGAAGAATTGGGAACAGTTTTAGCAAATGATGAAATCATTGATGGAAAAAGTGAACGTGGAGGATATCCAGTTATTAGAAAAAATATGAAACAGTGGGTTATTGATATTCCAGCTTATGCTGAAAAATTATTGGCTGGATTAGAGGATATTGACTGGCCTGAATCTACAAAAGAAATTCAAAGAAACTGGATTGGAAAATCAATTGGTGCTCATGTGCATTTTAAAGTCGATGGACACAATGAACAGTTTACTGTTTTTACAACACGCTGCGATACATTGTTTGGTGCCACTTACTGTGTTTTGGCTCCTGAACATGAACTGGTAGCTCAAATTACAACACCAGAACAAAAAGAGGCTGTGGAAGCCTATGTGAAAGTCTGTGCAACAAAATCAGAATTAGAACGTACAGAATTAAATAAAGAAAAAACAGGTGTCTTTACTGGTGCCTATGCAATTAATCCAGTGAACCAAAAGAAAGTGCCTATTTGGATTTCTGATTATGTTTTAGCTGGCTATGGTACAGGAGCTATCATGGCTGTACCTGCTCATGATGAACGTGACTGGGAATTTGCAACTAAATTTGGTCTTGATATTATTCCTGTTCTTGAAGGTGGAGATGTCACGAAAGAAGCATGGACACAGGATGGAACACATATCAATTCTGATTTCTTAAATGGAATGAATAAAGAAGAAGCTATTGACACAATGATTCAATGGTTAACGGATCATCATTGTGGTGAAAAGAAAGTAAACTATCGTTTAAGAGAATGGATTTTTGCGCGTCAGAGATACTGGGGAGAACCTATTCCAATTATTAATTTTGATGATGGTACTTCTGTTGCGTTATCAGATGATGAATTGCCATTACTTTTACCACCACTAGAAGATTATTCACCTTCTAAAAGTGGCGCATCACCACTAGATAAAGCCACTGACTGGGTCAATGTGACAGTCAATGGAAAAGCTGGAAAGCGTGAAACAAGTACAATGCCAGGAAGTGCGGGAAGCAGCTGGTATTATATGCGATATATTGATCCACATAATGATCATGAGATTGCCGATAGAAAGTTATTAGATCACTGGTTACCAGTTGACTTATATGTGGGCGGACCTGAACATGCTGTTGGACACTTATTATATTCTCGTATGTGGAATCGTTATTTATATGATAAAGGATATTTATCACATCCAGAACCATTCCAAAAATTATATCATCAAGGTATGATTTTAGGAACAAATGGAGAAAAGATGAGTAAGTCTAAAGGCAATGTCATTAATCCTGATGATATTGTGAAAACTTATGGAGCTGACACTTTAAGAGTTTATGAAATGTTTATGGGACCTTTAGAGGCAAGTAAACCATGGAGTGAAACAGGTGTTGATGGAGCTAGAAAATGGCTGGATCGTGTCTATCGTTTGATTGTAGAATCTGGTAAGATCAGTGATGATAATGATCATTCATTAGATTATATCTATCATTTTACTGTGAAAAAAGTGACTCATGATTATGAAACATTAGGATTCAATACAGCTATTTCACAAATGATGATTTTCGTTAATGAAGCTTATAAAGCTAAAACACTTTATCGTCCATATGCTGAAAACTTAGTCAAAATGTTAAGTTGTGTTGCTCCACATGTCTGTGAAGAAATGTGGCAGTTATTAGGTCATGATGAATCTTTAGCTTATGAAGCATGGCCAACATATGATGAAGCTATGCTTGAACAGGCAACAATTGAAATGGCTGTTCAGGTTAATGGAAAACTTCGTGCGAAAATCACTGTTAATAAGGATGAAGATGATGAAGTGGTTAAACAGGAAGCTTTAGCTCAAGATAATGTGAAAACACATACTGATGGAAAGAATATTGTGAAAATTATTGTTGTGAAAAATAAGATTGTTAATATTGTTGTGAAGTAATATCTATATAGAAAATAAATATTGATTTCAATCAGCTGATATTTACAAATCAATCATAAAGTGAATTTTTCAAAACGGAAATATTTCGTTTTGAAAATTTACTTTTTTTATTCGTTATTAATAGAAAAACACGTCAACTGATTTGTTAACGTGTTTATAATCTTATGAATCTATTGATTAAAAATCATTTTTATCATATCTGTTCTTGCGAAGAATCAAAATATTATTGAAGTCTTATACAAAATGATCTATCCTAAGATAATCTTTATTGATCTTGAATGTTTTTTAAAGTATAGATGAGATAATCAAGATGATCAATCTTTTTTTGTTTTTGATGAACTTCATCTAGAATTTCAAATCTTTTCTTTTGTAGATAACGAAAGAGAAATTGAAATTGATGATTTTCAAAGTCATCAACAAGTTCCTGAATTTGTTTGGGCGAGCATCCTAAATCCTGTAAGCTTTTTTGAATATCATCCTTAGTCAGTGTTTGAATCATATGGAAACCTCCTTAATATTATTTTATAAATAAAAGGAGTCAATATCCAATACTTATAATGGATGATGAATTATGCTTTTTGGGTATTTATATAGAGATATGTTGTGTAACTATTTCTTTTTTGAGATGTTCATAAAGTTCATAAGTCGATATGCAGTCAGCCAAAGAGCGGTGTTCATTGGTTGAAAGATGAAGGAATTCTACCATATCAGATAAACGATGATGAGGTAAGGCAGGGTAGACTTTCTTGGAAAATTGCACAGTATCTATATATGCGTTTTTTAAATCTACTTGAAAATGATTGGCAATGAAATTCAAATCAAAAGCTGTATTATGTCCAATGATAATATCTTGCCCTAGAAACTGTAAAACTTCATCTTGTATAGAAGATAGAATGGGCATATCTGCTATCATTTGGTTATCAATGCCTGTTAATTGTGTAATAAAAGAACTGATATGTTGCTGAGGATTGATCAGCTGGCTATAACGATCAATAATTTGTTTGTTTCTTACTTTTAATAATCCAATTTCAATAATTTTATCTTGACGCCAAGATAAACCAGTTGTTTCAATATCCAAAACACAATAGTCATCAATCAGTTTTTTAATATAGTGTCCTCTTTTGTAGTATTTTCTTTGATCATCCATGTATATCACCTCATTTATATATATATTTAAATTCATTTGAGATAAAAATGCAAATAAATTGATAAAAAGTATAATAATTGAAGATATCGTGATATAATGTTGTCCTAAATCAATAACAGGGAGGTTATTATGAAGTATATACATCAGTTTTTGATTATTATTCTGATTTCATTTTTAGGAGAATTATTAAGTTTTTTACCTTTACCTATTCCTGCAAGTGTTTATGGATTGCTCATAATGCTGATTGGACTTTATACAGGGGTTCTAAGATTATCAGACGTTGAGGATGTAGCTGACTGGTTTATTTTGATTATGCCCGTTTTATTTGTACCTTCAGCAGTAAGTTTAATGAATGTTCAAAATGAGCTGATGGAAAATCTTGTGACAATTATGATTGTATTAGTCATCAGTACAGTGATCGTAATGGTTGTAACAGGAAAAGTTGCCCAATATATGATTGAAAGGAAAGAGAATCATGAATAATTTATTAATTGAAACAACTTATTTTGGAATTGTATTAAGTTTATCTACTTATTGGCTGGCTGTTCAAATCAGAAAACGTTGGTCATATCCTATTTTTAATCCTTTATTGATGAGTGCTCTTTTTTCAATTATGATTTTGTATGTTTTGAATATTGATTTTCAAACATATAATCAGGGAGCCCAAATGATTACCTATTTATTAACTCCTGCAACTGTTTGCTTAGCTATTCCTTTATATAAACAAACACAAATCTTGATGAAGCATTTTTCAGCCATTTTGATAAGTTTGTTATGTGGTTGTTTTATGGGACTCATCAGTATTGTTATTCTTTGCTTTTTATTGAAAGCAAGTGAAACGTTATTATGCTCTTTGATGCCTAAGTCCATTACAACAGCAATAGCAATTGGTGTATCTGAATTGATTGGTGGTCAATCAACGATTACTGTTGGTGTTGTCATCTTAACAGGAATTTTTGGGGCAATGATTGCAAAATCTATTTTTAAAATTTTTCACATTCATCATCCAGTTGCGCGTGGATTGGCGTTAGGAAACAGTGCCCATGCGATTGGAACTGCAAAAGCCATTGAGTTTGGAGAAATTGAAGCAGCAATGAGTAGTTTATCTATAGTGATTTCTGGTGTATTGACTGTCTTTTTGGTACCAATGATCATTCAATTGATTGTATAAAAATAGTTCTATGCTTTTGGCATAGAACTATTTGTCTAAAAGATTGTAAAAAGATCTTAGGCGTTGACAAGATTGATTAAACTCTTCTTGTTCCTGCTCTGTCATATGTAATTCAACAATTTCTCTGACACCACTGCGATCAATAATAGAAGGAACACTAATGAAAAGATTTTCTTGTCCATATTCACCATTTAATAAAGTTGAGACAGGGAGTATCTTATTTTCATTATGTAAAATAGTTTTGACAATACCAACAACGCTTGAAGCAATACCATAACATGTATTACCTTTGCGATTGAAAATTTCCCATCCTGCTTGAATCGTATCCATTTTCATTTGCTCGTAAGGATTTTCACCTAAACGATCTTGATTATCCTTAACAACACTATAAATGTCTTTACCACCAATGCGCACTGTTGACCATGGAATCATTTCACTATCACCATGTTCCCCAATAACCATAGCATGGACACTGCGTGGATCAACCTGAATTTTCTGTGCAATAAAATATTTCAGACGAGCAGTATCGAGGGTTGTTCCAGTACCAATAACCTGATTAGATGGTAATCCTGAAAGACGATAGGCATAATAGCTCATCAAATCCACAGGATTAGAGACAATGATAAGATGACCATCAAAATGATGTGCCATGACTTCTGTAATAATAGATTTCATAACTTTTAAGGTTGGCTCCAACATCTTTAAACGATCATTACCACTTTGTGGAGTTGGCACACTTGCAGTAATAATGACGATTTGCGCATCTTCACAATCTGCATAATGACCTAATTTCACATGGGTATTACGATTCATATATTCTATACTTTGCGATAAGTCTAAAACTTCACCAAAAGCTTTTTCTTCATTTAAATCGATCAAGGCAATTTCATCACATAATCCTTGATTAATAAGGCAAAAGGCCGTACTTACACCGACATTGCCACTACCAATAATCACAACTTTTCTTTTTTCTAGTTTCATTCATTTTTCTCCTTATTTATGATGCCTAGATTATAGCATAAATTTCTTTTTTCTTATCAGGAAATACATAAAAAGTTTTCTATTATTGAAAATGAAATGAATTTATGAAAAAAATGAGTATACTATATGGGAAAAGAGGGAAAATATGGAATTAAGTATTTTGTTGGCTCAAGAAATTTTGGGATTGTTTATCATCATTTTTATTGGATATTTATCGGTGAAATGGAGAATATTGACAGAAGCTGATAGTAAAGTTATTTCTAAAATTGTTTTGTATATTGTGTGTCCATGTACAATTTTAAATGCATTTCAAATTGATTTTACACAAGAAAAATTCATGGGACTTGTTCTTTCATTTGTGGCAGCTATCATTGTTCATATCGTTTTTATACCACTGACAAAACTTTTGGGTTCTTTTTTTCATTTGATGCCAGTAGAAAAAGCAACTTTAATCTATTCTAATGCCGGCAATCTGATTATACCATTAGTATCTTCAGTTTTGGGAGCAGAATGGGTATTATATACAAGTGGTTATATGGTTGTTCAAACAATATTGATTTGGACACATGGTAAAAATCTGGTTTGTAATGAAAAAAGTTATGATTTGAAGAAAATTATAGGGAATATCAATGTCATAGCGATTGGGATAGGCATTATAATGTTTATTGGCAGATGGCAATTACCAGGTTTATTACAGGAAACTGTTGGCAATATTGGGAGTATGGTAGGACCGTTAAGTATGCTGGTTATTGGTATGCTTTTAGGAAATATGGATCTTCTGGCTATATTTAAAGAAAAAAGAGTTTATCTGATTTGCTTATTAAGATTGATTGTTTATCCATTATTGATAATTGTTGTTTTTCAATTGATTGGACTAGAAAATTGGCATCATGATGCTAACCAGATTCTTTTGATTAGTCTTTTGGCTGCCAGTGCACCAGCTGCAGCCACGATTACTCAGTTTGCGCAGTTATATGATAAACATCCTGGTTATACGAGTATTATGAATGTGATGTCAGTTATCTTTTGCATTGTGACAATGCCGATGATTGTTTATATTTATCAAATTCTATAAAAATTCATATACAAGACATCTTGATTTATGATAATATGTTCATGTTGGAGGAAAAGTGATATGAAGAGAATTCAAATAGGACGTAATATTGTTGATGAAACTTTGTTGAAAGAAGTTAAAAAATATATGATTGCACCATGGCAAAGAAATTTATTAATCATAGCCGGGATTATAGCATTGATTATTGGAGCTTTCAATTTGGTTAATCAACAGCTATTGCAAGGTGTCATTTTGGTGATTTTAGGTGGTGTTTGTATTGGGGAAATCTTTTTTCTCAAACATAGCCGTTATAAAGAAATGCTAAAATTAATGGATGAGGAAATTGATGCACGCCAAGTCACATATACCATGATTTTTGGAAATGATGGCGTTGTTGTCCATAATTGTCAGACAGCCATTGATAATAAAATTCCTTATTCACATCTCAAATCTTTTTATAAAACACCAAATGCATATGTGTTGCTTGCTAAGGGAAATGAACTGATTATTATTCGTAAAGAATGTTTAAAAGTGACTCTTGCAAATTTTGTTGATTTTTTAAAGACAAAAGATACCAAAATTAAACATTGGATTCAAGATTAGTCATTATGTTTATAATGGCTTTTTTTGTTATAATAGGTATAGGTAGGTGAGAATATGGAAATAAAGGTTTTCAAAGGTGATATTACGAAGATCAAATGCGATGCTATAGTGAATGCTGCCAATAATAGCTTGCTAGGTGGAGGAGGTGTTGATGGGGCTATTCATCGCGCAGCAGGACCTGAATTATTACAGGAATGTCGTTTATTACATGGTTGTGCAACAGGTGAGGCCAAAGTGACGAAGGCATATCATTTGCCTGCACAGTTTGTTATTCATACTGTTGGACCAGTTTATCGTGATGGTCAACATCATGAGGCAGAGTTGTTGGCATCATGCTATCAAAAATGTCTGGAAAAGGCTGATGAGTATCATTGTCATCACATTGCTTTTCCATCAATCAGCACGGGAGCCTATCACTATCCTGTGTCACAAGCAGCTCAAATTGCTTTACAAACAATACAACAATATCAAAGTGATATGATTCAACAGGTGGATATCATCTGTTTTGATGATTATACATATCAGGTTTATATTGATTTATTAAAAAAATAATAATAGTGCATATGATTGGCTATAATAAATAAGACGTGGTAGAATAAACTTGTAAATGAAAGGAGTTAAGATTATGAAATTATATGTATGTCCAGTATGTGGAAATGTTGTAGAAAAGATTGTCGATAAAGGAGTACCAGTTGTTTGCTGTGGAAAACCAATGGTAGAGTTAACAGCCAATACAACTGATGGAGCTTTAGAAAAACATGTTCCTGTTTTATCTGTTGAAGGAGATAAACTTCATGTCAAAGTTGGAGAAGTGGCTCATCCTATGACTGAAGAACATTTGATTACAACAATTATTGCAGTGGCAGGAAATCAGGTTTTACGTGCTGATTTAACTGCTGAAGATGCACCTGAAGCAACTTTTGCTTTAGGAGAATATAAAGGAACTGTGGAAGTTTATGAATACTGTAACTTACATGGTTTATGGAAAGCAACAATTGAAGCATAATGTATAAAAGATATTGATAGATTTCAATATCTTTTTTTATGTGATAAAAAGTGAAAAAATGGCGAAAAAGATTAGACAAAACTACAGACGTTTGTTACAATAGGCGTGGTTATCATATATGTCTGGGAATTGGCTCAGTCGTTTCTACCCCGTTACCGTAAATAATGGGACTATGATAGATGCTTTTGATGTGTCTATCGCAGGATAGACTTTTTTTATTGGAGGAGGGACTATAGTGAAGAAAAAAATGCATTATCTTCTTTTGGTACCTTGTTTGGTTTTATTGATTGTTTTTTTGGTCATGCCATTAATTCAAATCATTTTTCCAACTTTGTTTCCTGAAGGAAGTGGCTTTAGTTTTGCAAATTATCTGGCTTTTTTTCAAGATGAGTATTATATGACAATTTTTATTAGAACAGTAAGAATTGCTTTGATTTCATCTATTGTCTGTATGATTTTGGGGGTGCCAACAGCCTATTTTATTTCTCGATGTGATAAAAAATGGCGTGGTATTTTAATGGCTGTTTCTATTTTCCCCATGTTAACAAATTCAGTAGTTAGAAGTTTTGCATGGATTAATATTTTAGGAAAAAATGGTGTCATTAATAATATCTTGATGTCTATTGGGATTATTAAGGAACCTATTACAATGTTATATACAGAGTTTTCAGTTTTGATTGGTACCATTTATTTGTTTTTACCATTAATGATTATTACTTTGGTTGGTGTTATGGAAAACATTGATAATGATATGATGGAAGCAGCTGAAAGTTTAGGAGCTAGTCGTGTCAAAGCATTTTTAAAAGTGGTATTACCATTGAGTATACCAGGAATTATTGTCGGATGCGTTTTGGTTTTCACAGGTTCACTCAGTGCCTATACGACACCTCAATTATTAGGAGGACCAAAAAATTTAGTTTTAGCAACATTTATTTCTCAACAGGCTTTGAGTTTAAATAACTGGACAGCAGCGAGCGTATTTGCAGTCATTATGATTATTACAACATTAATTGTTATGAAACTTTTAAATGCTATTGCTGCAAAATTAGATAAGCGAGGTGAAGTCTAATGCGTAAACATAAAGGATTAATGATAATTTCTATTTTGGTATTTGCATTTTTGTTTATACCTTTAATTATTATTGCAGTTACAGCTTTTGGATCAGAAGCGACAATTACTTTCCCTATCCATGGTTTTTCATTGCAGTGGTTTGTGAATGTTTTTGAATCAGAAAGCTTTATGAGTTCTTTATTGTTGAGTGGAGAAATTGCCTTATTAGCAACTTTATTGGCATTGCTGGTTGGTGTTCCGGCAGCTTATGCATTAGCAAGATATAGTGTAGTGGGGAAAAAACTTTTGAAAAGTTTCTTCTTATCACCAACGATTATTCCTGGAATTGTTGTCGGGTATGCACTCTATCAATATTTAGTCCTCTCACTGGGATTCCCGGTTTTTGAAAGTTTACTGTTAGGACATTTCTTAGTTGTTTTACCTTATGTCATTCGTATTGTTGGTTCTTCATTGGATCAGTTTGATTTTGCCATTGAAGAAGCTGCATTGAGTTTAGGGTGTCAAAAAGGACAAGCTTTCTTTAAAGTGGTTTTACCAAATATTACATCTGGTATCAGTGCTGCCTTTATGTTGTCATTTATTAATTCATTTAATAATATTCCTGTATCTATGTTCTTAACAGGACCTGGTGTCACAACTTTACCAACAACACTGATGAATTATATTGAATATAATTATGATCCAACGGTTTCAGCCGTTTCTGTATTATTAATGTTAGCAACAATTGTTATTATGTTTATTGTTGAAAAAACATTAGGTATATCAGCACTTGCTAAATAGGAGGAACAATCATGGCATTTTTAAGCTTGAAAGATATAGCAGTCGCATATCATCAAAAAAATTATATTTTACAGGGATTGAATCTTGATATTGAAAAAGGAGAACTGGTTTCTCTTTTAGGACCATCTGGTTGTGGAAAAACAACAACTTTACGTGTTGTTGCAGGATTTATTGATCCTCAGGAAGGAAACTTCATTTTAGATGGTGAAGATATGACAAAAGTTCCTGTTCACAAAAGAAATTTTGGATTGGTTTTCCAAAGTTATGCTTTATTTCCACATTTAACAGTTAAAGAAAATATTGCATTTGGTTTGAAAATGAGAAAAATGGATAAAGCACAGATGGAAGAAAAAATCAATGAAGTTGTTGAAGTTTGTGATTTAAAAGGATTGACAGATCGCTTACCTAAACAATTATCTGGTGGACAACGTCAACGTGTTGCTTTAGCAAGAGCTCTTGTTATTGAACCAAAATTGTTGTTATTAGATGAACCATTAAGTAATCTAGACGCAAAATTACGTATTCAGATGCGAGTAGAAATCAAAAGATTACAGAAGAAGTTAGGAATCACAACGATTTTTGTAACTCATGATCAGGAAGAATGTTTTTCAATTTCTGATAAAGTTGCAGTTATGAATAATGGTGTTATTGAACAATATGATACACCTGAAAATATTTACTCAAGACCAAAAACTGAATTTGTTGCCAGATTTATTGGATTTGAGAACTTCTTTGATTTAACAAAAGTTGAAGAACATCAATACAAAAATCAAAATGGTGATATAGTAAAGGTAGACAATGATGACGATTTACAAACATGTAAGGGAACAATTCGTCCTGATGATATTGAAATCGTGACATCTGCTGATAAATATGAAAATCTGATTAGTGGAGAGGTGACTGTGAGAACTTTTCTTGGAAAGAGTTATCAATATGAAGTAGATACTTCTATTGGTAAACTTGTAGTAAGCAGTAGTAGTGAGGAAGTTTATAAGCAGGGAGATAGCATTCAGATGTATTTACCAGCAAATAAAATTGTCTTAGTTTAGGAAAGGAAGGTAGAGAAAGTGAAGAAATTGTTAGTTGGTTTAATGGCGGGAGCCATGGTATTAGTTGGTTGTTCTAGTAACAGCGGTAGTGACACAAAAAAATTAGTTGTTTCTACATGGGGATTAAATGCTGATATTGTAAAAAAAGATGTTTATGAACCGTTTGAAGAGGCTAATGATTGTGAAATTGTTGTTGAAGAAGGAGGAACTTCTGATCGTTATACGAAGTTTGCAAATAATCCTAATTCAGATGTAGATATTATTGAATTATCTCAGGCAGAAGCACAAAAAGGATATGCAGCTGACTTGTTTGAAAAATTAGATTATTCTAAAATTGGTAATGCAAAAGATTTGATTGATGCTGCTGCTCAATTAAAAGATGAAAATGGTTATGGTGTACCTTATACATTAAACAGTATTGGTATTATCTATGATAAAGAAGCTGTAGGATTTGAAATTAAAGAATGGAATGATTTATGGGATACACGTTTAAAAGGACAAATCTCTATTCCAGAAATCACAACAACTTTTGGTCCTGCTATGGTACATATTGCAAGTGATTATAAAGGCGTAGATATTACGACAGATGACGGAAAAGCAGCTTTTGAAGCATTAGAAGAATTAAAGCCAAATATTGTCAAAACATATACAAAATCTTCAGATTTAACAAATATGTTTAGTGCTGGCGAGATATCAGTAGCGGTTGTTGCAGATTTTGGTGTTAGCTTAATTCAAAGTAATAATAAAAACTGTGAATATGTTGTACCTGCTTCTGGAACATATGCTAATTTTAATACAATTGAAGTCAATAAAAATTCTGATAATAAAGATTTGGCTTACAAATATATTGATTGGCGATTAAGTAAAGATTTACAATATAAAGATGCTGTATCTGATTTAAATGAAGCTCCTACAAACAAAACTGTAGAATTAAATGAAGAGGAAGCTTTAAATAAAACTTATGGTGATGTAGCAGCACGTGCAAAAGTTATTGATTTTAAATTTGTAAACCCATTGTTAGAAGACTGGGTTGATCAATGGACACGTATTTTAAATAGTTAGGAGATATCATAATGGATCAGCTCATAAAAAATGTACATGTCTATAATACTTTTACACAGAGTTTTGAAAAGAAGAATGTTTATATCAAAGAAGATAAGTTTTATTACATTTGTGATGATGAATCTCTCTCTGTTCATAAAGTGATTGATGGCGAAGGAAAGTACATGATTCCTGGGTTGATTGACATCCATATGCATATTGAAAGTTCTATGACAATTCCAAGCGAATTTTCACAAGCGGTTTTACCTCATGGGGTCACAACAGTTGTTGCTGACCCACATGAGATAGCAAATGTTTTTGGGATTCGTGGCATTGAAACAATGATATCCAATGAAACAACATTGGATATTTTTTATGGAATTCCTTCTTCAGTTCCTTCAACAAATACATGTTTGGAAACAACTGGAGGAAAAATTGATGTAGAGGATGTTAAACAACTCTTGAAAAATCCACGTATCATGTGTTTAGGTGAAGTTATGAATTTTAAAGATTTGATTGGTGGTGAAGAGACTCTCATTAATCAGATTATTCGTACATGTCATCAGGAAAGATGGCAGTTGCCTATAGAGGGGCATTGTCCTAAAATATCTGGTTTAGATTTGGCACAATATATTTATCAAGGGGTTGATGCGGATCATACGCAACAAACTCCAGAATCTATTGTTGAAAAAATTAAAAATGGAATGTTTTTAGAAATTCAAAGAAAATCAATGTCTCAAGAGACCATTCAAACATTAGTCAATCATCAGTTCTATGAATATTTTGCATTTGTGACAGATGATGTGATGGCGGATCAGTTACAGCAGGGTCATCTTAATTTGTTGGTTAAATTAGCATATGATTTAGGTATGCCAATAGAAAAAGCTATTTATTGTGCAACATATACCCCAGCAAGACGTATGCATATGATTGATCGCGGATGTATCGCACCAGGCAAACTGGCAGATTTTATCTTATTAGATGATTTGTATGATTTTCAAATTCATAGTGTTTATAAAAAAGGAAAATGTGTCTATCATTGTCATCAAGATATTGTTATTGACGATCAAAAACCTGTTTTTCCACCGGATTTTTATCACTCACTTTATGCAAAAGAAGCGTCTTTTGAAGATTTTCAGATTGCAGCGTCACAAAAAGAAGTTTTATGCAATGTCATGGAAGTCCAGCCACATTCTACTTTCACAAAACATATTCAGATGAAATTACCTGTTAAAGACGGCTATGTTGATTATCAAAGTGCTGGATTATGTTTGCTGACAGTTTTTGAGAGGTATAATAAAAATGGACATATTGCACATGCATTTGTTAAAAACACATTAAAGATGAAAGGTGCTATCGCCACAAGCTGGGCTCATGACCATCATAATATAATGGTTTTAGGAAATTGTGTAGAAGATATGATTGTTGCACAACATCAGCTGTTAAAGCAACAAGGTGGTTACCTCGTTGTGGAAAATCAACAGATTCAAGCTAATGCATTATTAAATGTAGGGGGTATTATCAGTGATCAGCCCCTAGCACAATTATCACATGATTTATGTCTTGTGAGAGACGCTATGGAAAAATTAGGCTATGAACATGATAATGTGATTATGTCATTGTCGACACTTTCTTTACCCGTTTCTCCAGAATTGAAAATGACAGATTATGGAATGATGGATACATATCATCAGAAGATGATTCCATTGATGGAGGAAAATCATGAAGACACTGATTAAAAATGTAACAATTTTAACAATGAATGAACAATTTGATGTTTTTGAAAATGGTCAAATGATTATTGAAGATGAAAATATCATAGAAATTGGACAAGTTTGTTCTGGGAACTATGATCAATGTATTGATGGGCATCAGGGTATATTATTACCGGGAATGATTAATACACATACACATTTAGGAATGGTACCATTTCGTGGCCTAGGAGATGATTGTCCGGATCGTTTGCGTCGTTTCTTATTTCCACTAGAATCAAAATATATGAGCGCCGATCTTGTTTATCATAGTTCATTATATGCTATGGCAGAGATGTTATTGTCAGGTATCACAACTTTTATGGATATGTATTATTTCGAAGATGAAGTTGCTAAAGCTGCAGATGAAATGAAAATGCGTGCTTTTGTCGGTGAGACAATTGTTGATTTTGCCAGCTGTGACAGTGAGAAACCCTATGGCGGTCTAGACTATTGTGAATGGTTTATTCCTAAATGGAAAAATCATCCATTGATTGTTCCTTTTGTAGCGCCTCATGCGACGAATACAAATGATTTGAAACATTTACAGAAGGCTCATCAATTGGCTGAAAAATTTGATGTTCCCCTTTCATTGCATGTCAGTGAACTCGATTATGAAATGGATTATTTTCAAAAGACATACCAAATGACACCGATTGAATTTTTAAATCATTACGGTCTTTTGGATCATCGTCTGGTGGCAGCTCATTGTATTCATATCAATGAACATGATATACAGTTACTTAAAGAAAAGCAAAGCGCAGTAGCACATTGCTTGGTTTCTAATTTAAAGGCTGGAAAAGGGGTAATGCCGTTACAAGCATTATTAAATCATCATGTACTGGTTGGTCTTGGTACAGATGGACCTTCCAGTGGTAATACATTAGAATTGTTTTCTATGTTAAAAATGATTGCCTGTGTTCATAAGACTGTTAATCATGATCGTAGTGCTTTCCCAGCAAGAGATATTCTTGCTTTAGCAACGATTCAAGGCGCAAAAGCTTTACATATTGATCATATGGTGGGCTCTTTGGAAGTCAATAAAAAAGCTGATTTTATCATTGTAGAAACAAATTCAGTCAATATGTACCCACTTTATGATCCTTACTCAGCACTTGTTTATAGTGCCAATGCAAGTCAGGTTGATACAGTCTATGTCAATGGACAATGTCTGGTTCGTCATAAAAGGCTGCAAAATACATCATTAGATTTATTAAAGAATCATCTCATGACGGCTTCTTTGACTTTCTCTCAAAAAGCTTTAGAGTATGCCAAAAAAGAGAATATCTAATGATTTATTATTATCAATATTCATCACCATTAGGTGATATGATGCTTGCATCTTTAGACCAGACAATTGTCTATTGTGGGCAGCCACTTGCTAATGATGAAGGTATCAAAGAGGAAACACCTTATTTACGTCAGATAGCAAGACAGCTAGATGAATACTTTCAGGGAAAAAGAACTTGTTTTGACGTCACTTTTCAATTTTTAAATGGAACTGCTTTTCAACAGAAGGTATGGCAGGCAGTTATCCAGATTCCATATGGAGAAACGCGAAGTTATCAGGAAATTGCTCAGGCGATTGGACATCCTCGTGCCTATCGAGCAGTAGGGAGTGCTTTACGTGAGTGTCCCATATCTATTTTGATTCCCTGTCATAGAGTCATCAGTGCTTCAGGGCGTTTAGGTGGATATGGGAATGAAATAGATAAAAAGCTCTTTTTACTTCGTTTAGAGCAGCACTTGTGTTGATTGCTTTGATTATGGTAGAATGAAACAAAGGTGGTGTCAGTGTGAAAAAAATCAGTATTGAACAATTTGATAAAGTTTATCATTTGTTTCAACAATCTTTCATTCCAGCAGAGTTAAGACCTTATCAACAGATGAAAGAACTTTTTGAAAAAGATATGTTCACTATTTATGCGCAATATGAAAAAGATGCCTTATTAGGAGCAATGATTGTCTGGGAATTAAAGAGTTGTATATATTTAGAAAACTTTGCT
Source organism: Massilimicrobiota sp. mt181 (assembly GCF_055420065.1). Taxonomy (NCBI): domain Bacteria; kingdom Bacillati; phylum Bacillota; class Erysipelotrichia; order Erysipelotrichales; family Erysipelotrichaceae; genus Massiliimicrobium; species Massilimicrobiota sp. mt181. The sequence goes on along the minus strand of NZ_JBVAYN010000027.1, from coordinate 7,650 downwards.
GTTGATAGTCAAATGAGAGGAAAAGGATTGGGTAGCCAGTTTCTTAAAGAATTTTGTTGTTTATACAAAGATGATTTCTTGTTTTTAGAAGTTGAAGAACCACATGATGAAATTTCTAAAAGAAGAATACAATTTTATGAAAAATGGAAGTTTGTTTTAAATCCATATCATTATCTTCAGCCAACATTTAGAGGTCAGGATCAGCCAGTCTCTTTAACAATGATGACTTATCCACATATCATGAGTGAAGAACAATATAAAAAAGTAAAGAAAGAAATATTTGAAGTTGTATATCAAAAGGGAGAATTATGAAAGCATTAGAAGAAAAAATAATTAGAGAAGGTATTGTTAAAAAAGGTAATATTTTAAAAGTAGATAGTTTTTTAAATCATCAGATTGATGTGGCGTTTTTAGATGAGATGGGGAAAGAATTTCAAATGCTTTTTGCTAAGCATCCTATCAATAAAATTTTAACGATAGAAGCAAGTGGTATTGGAGTGGCTGTTATGACCGCAAGACATTTTCAAAATGTACCAGTAGTCTTTGCGAAAAAATCGAAATCATCTAATATTTCTGATGATTTATATCATACAAAAGTTGATTCATTTACACATCAGAAAACAAATGATGTTGTGATTTCTAAACAATATTTAAATCAGGATGATCATGTTTTAATTGTTGATGATTTCTTAGCTAATGGATGTGCTGTTTTAGGCTTGATTGATTTGATTCATCAAGCAGGTGCGACTGTTGAAGGAATTGGTATTGTGATTGAAAAAGGATATCAAAGTGGTGGAAAGAAAATTAGAGAATTAGGTTATCATCTTGAGTCTTTAGCCATTATTGAACACATGGATGATGTCAAAGGCGAAATTGTGTTTAGAAAACAATAGGAATATCTCGGTGAATCCGAGATATTTTGTTTTTTCATATTGAATAAATAGGCAGAATCATGTATTCTATTTATATTAATGGAGGAGAGAACCATGAGTAAAGTAGTTAAGTTTGGAGGAACATCATTAGCTGATGCGACTCAATTTCAAAAAGTCTATGATATTATAAAAAGTGATCCTGAAAGACATTTTGTCGTGCCTAGTGCACCAGGAAAAAGATTTAAAGACGATACCAAAGTGACAGACCTTTTATATAAGGTTTTTTATGCACCAACAAAAAATGAATTTCATTTGATTTTTGATCAGATCAAAGAACGTTTTCAGGAGATTATCGATAGTCTGCATATTGATATATCATTGGATGATGATTTTGAATTGATTCAAAGAGCATTAGAAGAAGGAGCAAGTGAAGATTTTATAGTGAGTCGTGGAGAATATTTAAATGGAAAGATTTTAGCGGCTTATCTCGGTTTTGAATTTATTGATGCGAAAGATGTCATATTTATTGATGAATATGGAAATTATGATGCTAAAAAAACTGATCCTGTTTTATCACAAAAATTGGAACAGACACCTTATGCTGTTATTCCAGGGTTTTATGGATCATTAAATGATGATAGTGGAAAAATCAAAGCCTTTTCTAGAGGTGGTTCAGATGTGACTGGTTCTATAGTTGCAAAAAATGGAAAAGTGGATCTTTATGAAAACTGGACTGATGTATCAGGATTTTTGATTGCAGATCCACGTATTGTGAAAAATCCAGATGTTATTGAAACGATTACATATAAGGAATTACGAGAATTATCTTATATGGGAGCGTCTGTTTTACATGAAAATTCAGTGTTCCCTGTTCGTAAAGAGGGAATACCAATCAATATCAAAAATACAAATCGTCCTGAAGATCCAGGAACTTTGATTGTTGAAAGTACTTGTCATAAACCAGCTCACGTGATTACAGGTATTGCTGGGACTCAGGGCTTTGCGACAGTTATGATAGAAAAAGATATGATGAATTCAGAAATTGGATTTGGACGTAAGGTTTTGCAGGTTTTTGAAGATTATCATCTCTCTTTTGAACATATGCCTTCTGGTATTGATACAATGACTGTAATTGTAAATACTGAAGAGTTTATTGACAAGGAACAAGATATTTTAGCAGGTCTTCATCGTAGTGTTCATCCTGATTCTATTGTTTTAGAATCAGATTTGGCATTGATTGCAGTTGTTGGTAGAGGTATGAAGGCGAGTCGTGGAACAGCTGCACGTGTCTTTAAAGCACTTGCGAAAGAAAATATCAATATTAAAATGATTGATCAGGGATCAAGTGAATTAAATATTATTATTGGAGTTCGTAACTGTTATTTTAAACCAGCCATTAAAGCTATTTATAAAGAATTCATTGAAAACGATCAACAGGTGAATTCATGAATATTTTAATGTTGGCACCTTTACAAAAAGAACAGTTTCAAATGATTGAAGAAACATTTTTGGAAGATCATTTTATCTATTCAACAACAAAAGATGTGACTCAGGATATGATTGATAACTGCGATGTTATTATAGGAAATCCGCCACTTTCCTTCCATTTGAATCAGAGTCATATTCAAGCAATCTTGTTAAATAGTGCAGGAAGTGATGAATATGTTCAAGAGGGTGTTTTATCTTCAGAAACATTATTAGCGAATGCTTCGGGAACATATGGCTGTGCTATTGCAGAACATGCTTTAGGGATGATTTTAACGATAAATAAGAATTTCAAAACATATATTTTGAATATGAAAGAGGGTTTGTGGAAACCTGAACAAACAGGTTTGGAACTTTATCGCAAGACAGTTGTGATTGTTGGATTAGGTGACTTGGGATATACGATTGCCAAAAGATTAAAAGCTTTTGAATGCTATAACATTGGTGTAAAACGTCGAGCTTCTGCTTGCCCACCATGTATTGATGAATTATATGTAACAGAAGATTTGGATAAAGTCTTACCTCGTGCTGATTTTGTAGTTTTAGCATTACCACAATCACCACAGACTTATCATTTATTTGATGAACGTAAATTACGACTGATGAAAAAAGATGCGGTTTTGATTAATGTGGGAAGAGGTAGTGCGATTGATACGGAGGCACTTGTCAAAGTTTTAAAAAGTGGTCATCTTTATGGAGTAGGATTAGATGTTTTAGAAGAAGAACCCTTACCATCACATCATATTCTCTGGCAAATGGATAATGTTTTGATCACACCTCATGCTTCAGGAGGATATGTATGGGAAAGCGCAAGAACTGCTTTTGCTAATCTTGTTATCCGCAATCTTCATCATTTAAAAGCTCATGAAGAATTAGAAAATCTTGTTGATTTTCAAACGGGTTATCGAAAGAAAACGATTATTTTGTAAACTATATCAGAAATGGTATAGTTTTTTTATCATTATATTTGCATTCTAGAAAAGGATGAGTATAATAATAGTATACCCCACAGGGGTGTAGGAGGTGTATTATGAAACAAAAATATGATGTTATGGGTATGACATGTAGTGCATGCAGTGCCCATGTAGATAAAGCAGTCAGGCATCTTGATGGTGTCAAAGATGTTAACGTCAATTTACTAAGTAATAGTATGGTTGTTGATTATGATGAAAAAATGGTTGGGCCTGAAGCCATAGAAAAGGCTGTTGAAGATGCTGGATATAAAGCATCTTTAGAACAAGAAACCATTCAGGCAAAAAAACAGGAAGAAACTGTTGATCATCAAAAACGCTCATTGATTTTATCATTTGTCTTTTTGATTCCATTATTTTATATTTCAATGGGACATATGATGGGTGCGCCATTACCTGCCTTTTTAACGGGTGAAGAGAATATGATGGTCTTTGCTTTAACCCAGCTCTTTTTAACTTTACCTGTCATGTATATAAATCGTGGATATTTTCAAAGAGGCTTTAAATCTTTGTGGCATCGCAGTCCCAATATGGATACGTTAATCTCCATGGGGTCAACAGCAGCTGCAGTTTATAGTATCTATGCTATTTTTATGATGGGATATTGTCTTGGCCATGGACAAATGCAAGAAGCCCATCGATATATGATGCAATTGTATTTTGAGTCAGCTGCTATGATTTTAACTTTAATATCTTTAGGAAAATATTTAGAATCACGTTCTAAAAAGAAAACGACGGAAGCTATTGAAAAACTGATTGGTCTGATGCCTTCATCAGCGACAGTCTTAAAAGATGGGCAGGAAGTGAGTATGCCTATTGAAAAAGTCCAGGTAGGAGATATTGTCATTGTCAAATCAGGACAAAGTATTCCTCTTGATGGAACGATTGTTAAGGGGCAGACTTCTATTGATGAATCTATGATTACTGGAGAGAGTTTACCAGTGGATAAAACTGTCAATGATCAGGTTATTGGAGCGACGATGAATATTGAAGGTTATATTCAAGTTCAAGTGACACGTATGAGCCAGGAAGCCACATTATCACAGATTATTGAACTGGTAGAGGAAGCAAGTTCATCAAAGGCACCTATCGCCAAACTGGCTGATCAGATTAGTGGTGTTTTTGTTCCTATTGTGATGACAATTTCTTTAGTGACCTTTATTTTGTGGTTAACTTTAGGACAACAGACATTCCATTTTGCCTTAACATGCGCCATAGCAGTTTTGGTTATTTCATGTCCATGTGCTTTGGGATTAGCCACACCTACTGCTATTATGGTAGGAACAGGAAAAGGAGCTCAATTGGGTATTCTGATTAAATCAGCTGAAAATCTAGAATTGTTATCCAAAGCAAAAAGTATTGTTTTGGATAAGACAGGGACTATCACAAAAGGAAAACCACAGGTCACAGAAGTTTATCCGGTTGATATGAGTGAAGATGAATTATTAAGCTTAGCTGCGACAATCGAAAACTCATCGCAACATCCTTTGGCGAAAGCTGTTGTGGATTATGCACAATCAAAAAATATGGAAATGAAGGATTTAGAGTCTTTTGAGATGTTATCTGGAAAAGGTCTTGTTGGTTTCATTGATGGAAATCAGATTCTTTCAGGAAATCAGCGTTTAATGGCAGAATATGATATCGATTTATCACCAGTGCAACAAAAAGCACAGGCATTAGCGGCACAAGGAAAAACACCTTTATATTATGCATATGCAAAGCGTGTTATTGGTCTGATTGTTGTGAGTGATGTTTTAAAAGAAACAAGTCAAAGCGCTATTGAACAATTGAAGAATATGGGATTATCTATCTATATGTTAACTGGTGATAATCAACTCACAGCACAGCATATTGGAGAGCAGCTAGGTATTCAGGTGATTGCGGAAGTTTTACCACAAGATAAGGAAAAACATATTCGTCAATTGCAAACGCAAGGTGAGCGTGTTATTATGGTTGGAGATGGTATTAATGATGCCCCTGCATTAATGCGAGCTGATGTGGGAATTGCGATGACATCGGGAACTGATATTGCGATGGATTCTGCAGATATTGTGTTGATGAAAAATGATCTACAGGATGTTGTCAATGCCATTGAATTAAGTCATGCTGTTTTGAAGAATATTAAAGAAAACTTATTTTGGGCTTTCTTCTATAATGTAATTGGTATTCCTATTGCTGCAGGTGTCTTCTATCCTCTTTTTGGATGGTTATTAGATCCAATGTTTGGAGCAGCAGCTATGAGCTTAAGTTCTGTCTTTGTTGTCAGCAATGCTTTAAGATTAAGATTTTTTAAACCAAAACATGCTTATCATCAAATAGAAAAGAAACAGGAGGAAAAGAAAATGGAAAAAACAATGAATATTGAAGGTATGATGTGTCAAAATTGTCAAAAACATGTGGACAAAGCTTTAAATAGTATTGATGGTGTAGAAGCAACAGTTGATTTAAAAAATAACTGTGCTTACTTGAAATTAAGTCATGATGTTGATGAAAGCATCTTAGTGAAAGCGGTCGAAGATGCTGGATATACTGTTAAAGGATTTGAATAATGCAAGCTGATCAAAAACAAGTGACACGTTTATTGAAAACAGCTCGTGGGCAGATTGATGGTATTTTAAAAATGATTGATGATGATCGTTATTGTATTGATATATCTAATCAGATTATGGCCACACAAGCTATTTTGAAGCGTGCGAACAAAGAAATTATAGCTGCACATATGGAACATTGTGTTCATGATGCGATTGGCAGTGAAGATGCAGATGTTAAAATTCAGGAAATGAAAGATATTATTAATCAATTAATGAAATAAAGCAAAGGAAAGTCAAGATTGTTATGATGTCATTGCAGTCTTTGACTTTTTTCTTTATACTCATAAGTATAGAGGTGATGAATGATGAAACAGGGTGTTATGATGCAATATTTTGAATGGTATTTACCTAATCAACCCTATCTTTTTCAAAAAATTCAAGAAGATGCCAAACATCTTTCTCAAATCGGAATAACAGCTGTCTGGCTACCACCTGCATTTAAAGGTATTGGTGGACAACAGGATGTAGGCTATGGAGTTTATGATTTGTATGATTTAGGTGAATTTGATCAAAAGGGAAGTATTCCAACCAAATATGGAACAAAAGATGATTATTTAAAGGCTATTCAATGTTTACATGAAGTCCATCTTGATGTTTATGCAGATATTGTTTTGAATCATAAAATGGGTGGTGACGAATATGAAAATGTAAAAGCATCAGAAGTGAATGTTCATAATACTAATCATATTGTCAAACAGGATGAATGGATTCGTGTTCCAACGCGTTTTACTTTTCCTGGCCGTCAACACAAATACAGTTCTTTTATTTGGGATTGGACATGTTTTGATGGCATTGATTATGATGCAAACTCAAAAAGACATGCTACATTTCTGTTTCAAGATAAACAATGGGATGCTCAAGTCGATAATGAAAATGGAAATTATGATTATCTGATGGGTGCAGACTTAGATTTTTCTCAACCCAATGTTGTTAAAGAGTTAGAGCATTGGGGCAAATGGTATCTAGATTTGACACAGGTTGATGGTTTGAGATTAGATGCTGTAAAACATATCAGTTCTTCATTTTATAAAGAATGGTTGTTAAAAATGCGTCAATATTCTCAAAAAGAATTATTTACTGTAGGTGAATATTGGCATGGAGATGTAGAGAAATTACTTTCTTATTTAAGGATGGTTGATTTCTCATTATCACTTTTTGATGTTCCTTTACATTATCATTTTTATGAAGCTTCACATAGCTTTGGACAATATGATATGTCCAAAATATTTGACGGAACGTTAGTTCAAAGATCATGTGTTCATGCCGTGACTTTTGTAGATAATCATGATACACAACCACAGCAGGGCTTGCAGTCTTGGATATTAGATTGGTTCAAACCATTGGCATATGCTTTGATATTATTAAGAAAAGATGGATATCCTTGCATTTTTTATGGTGACTATTATGGAATTGCTCAAGCTCATATAACTGGTCATGCAAAAGTCATTGATCAGCTATTATATTTACGTCAACATTTTGCTTATGGAAAACAAAATGATTATTTTCAAGATCGTCATATCATTGGATGGACTCGTGAGGAAAAAGGTCTGGCCTGTATATTGACAAACAATACTGGTGGGAGTTTATATATGTATGTCGGCAAACAGTATCATAATCAGGTATTTCATGATTATTTAGGAAATATCATGGAAGATGTGATTATTGATGAAAATGGCTTTGGTTTATTTCATGTAAAAGATGGAAGTGTGAGTGTATACATACCTAAAAAAG
>NZ_JBVAYN010000026.1:0-30110 GCF_055420065.1 Massilimicrobiota sp. mt181 | reverse complement strand
GCAAAACGATATCAAAATGCTCATGAGATGAAAGAGGCTTTAGAAGAACTTATTAATAAAACAGAAAATATCAAACAAGAAGAAAAAATCAATATTGATACAAATGCAGAAAAAACGAATAATAATTTTCAAAAAGAAAATATGAAAGAAAAAGTTTATCGAGATTTTTCGGAAAGAACTCAAAACATTTTTAATGAAGAAAACGGGAAGATGAATGATAGTTATTCTAAAGAAGATAACTTTTATACTGTTGATTATGAAAGAAAAGTTATTGAATATGTGATACGAGAATTTTATGTAAAAGAAAGTATTGATTTATATCGTGATACAATGGCATTAAGTCGAGTTTATGATGAAGTGAAGAAACAATTATCTTTGTCAAAAGACTATCCTATTATTATAAATATTCCACATCTTATTGTAACAAACACAGGAGTTAAATCACTCTATGTAAAAATAAATAAAGAAGATATTCAACAAACCACGCAATCAACGAAAAAACTCAATATACTGAAACAAAAAAAGAATTAGAACCATTACAAATAAAATGTCCACATTGTAATAAAATAGCATATCTTAAATTTAGTCATGGCTATTTATGTGATGATTGTCAACATATACATCTTACAATTAATAATCAGAAAACTCGTCAAATGAAAAATTTATTTATTGAAGCTAAGGATGCTGGATTTACAAAGATGATTGAAAATTTCAAAAAAATGGAGCAACTTGATCCTAATCATCCTCAACTTTGTTTATTGATTGGTTCACAATATGGACGACATAATTTTCATGATAGAAAAATGAGATATTATCAAAAAGCATTACAAGGAGATCAAAGAGATGCAACAATCTATAATAATTTAGGAGTAGGAGAAGTACGAAAAAAGAATTATTCAAAAGCTATTGAATATTTTCTTAAAGCTGAACCATTGATTTTAGTTCATAGTTTTTCAGAACTACATACAAAACGTAGCTTTTATGCAAATTATGCATATGCATTAGAAAAAGTAGGTAAATCTAAAGAAGCATTTGAATATTTAAAAAAGGCAAAAGATAATAGCTATGAGAATATGCTCAAATTACATTTTGATATGAATTTTGGAATATCCTATTTGAGTTCTAAGGTTAAGGAAATATTGAAAGAATATCAAAACAAATTACATGGTTCAAATAAAAATGCGTGGTTAGATTCTGAATCTCAAAAAGCTGCCATTGACACTTTCCATATAATTGATAAAATGAGTCCTTATGTCTATATTGCTCCTCCTAGTTTTTTAGGAACTAATAAAGTTAAGAAGAATACAGGAGTTGTTTTTACTGATAAAGCAATATATATGTATTCAAGTCAGATGAATATTGGATATTATTATCTCATTTATTCAGATTTACCTGTATCTAAAATGAGATGTCAAAATGATATTTTAATTGCTAAATGTCCTTTAAGAAGTGGAGGATATGGAACATTTAAAGTGAACTTAGGGAAAGAAACGGAAAATGTTTATCATATTTTAAGAGATATTAGAAGTTTATACATATCTTAATAAAGAACCTAGATATAACGAGAATTTTGATCAAGGTACTAAGAGGATGGAAAAACCGTTCTCTTTTTTGTTTCATGACAGGATAGAATTATTTCGTTGATGTGGATTAGGGGTATTGATATAATAAAGAAGAAAGTAAATAGCATAAGGATGATAAAATAAAATGACTTCAAGAAGTTTTCGAGTATTTGGTATGAAAAAAGATTTAGAAAATACATTTCAGGAATTTCAAAACAATAATATGGTAAATGACTATTGATGTAGTCAAAACAACAGTCATAAAATAACAAATATTACGAAAATAGATAACTTTGATATTTCTATTAATGGAAGTCATATAGGAAATCAGTATCTTGTTATAAATGATAATCAAATGATACAGCTTGATTTTAACAAATATATCAATTAAAAATGTAATGAAACAAGTATTGTGATTGATTTGGGTGGATTGTATGATGAAAATGCTCTTTTGCCTACAACAATTTCTACGATTTGGTATGAGAATGAAAGTAGTAAAAAATTATACAGCAACTTAAAGAGAAATATCAGAACGTATTCTGTTTGTGTAGTCAATGGATATATGATATTGAAAAATGCTTATGAGCAAAAAGATTGGTTAAGATTTGTAACTATAAATGTTCAAAGTCCAAAAGAATATGATTTAAAAGTATAATGCTAAAGTACTGTTATCTCATAGGAAATAAGACAAAGGAAGAAATGAAAATTTTATAGGAGATGAGTGTAGGATGTTGAAAGAAAATAAAGTCGCTATTACATATTCTATGATCACTTTGATTGCAACTACAATCATAGGACAAATTGTATTATGTTTTTTTCCAAATGGACCAACTCTTGGCTCATCTGCTTTATTTATTCTTATGAATTTAATTCCAATGATGACTGCTGCCTTATTTTCAATAAAGACTTTAGAGTGTAAAAATTTATTTGAATTCTTTAAACAATCCTTTTTACAAAAAGAACGTTTATTACCATTTTTATTAGCATTCATTGTTCCATTGATTTATTATGGAGTATCGGCATTGCTTAATAATATCAAAGACTTCAATGTTTCATTTATGACAATATTAGCTTATTTTCCATGGACACTTTTACAAGGTGGATTGGAAGAAGTGGGCTGGAGATGGTATCTACAAGAACATATACATGTTAAAAAAGATAGCTTTATCTTGAAAATGTTATTTATTTCAGTTATATGGTTTCTGTGGCATATTCCTATTTACAGATTACCTTGGATTACAGCGGGTTCTTCAAATTATATAATATTTTATTTAATGATATTAGGAAATACGTTTACATTTGGTATGATAAAGGAATTTTCAAAGGGATCAATTCCATGTATATTATCTCATATGCTGATTGATACAATGGCTGTAGCTATGCTGGTTCAAAGTTCATTATATCCAATTATTATTTTGATTGTAGTTGAAATCTTATTTTCTACGTTAATTGTCTATATTAAAAATAAAAAGACTTCGCATTGAATAAGGAAAGGAGAATCCATTATTTATGATATATTTAAAAAGTTTTAAATTGAGTGATTCTCAAATATCTAATCCTCATATTTATCCATATAGTGTTTTTAGAGATAAAGATATAGAGCCTTTTGTATTTTCTTCAATAACAGTCTTTTATGGCAATAATGGTTCTGGAAAATCAACATTACTTAATATTATTGCTAATAAATTAGGTATGAGAGGTCAAGAAAATGCTACGAGTAATTTATATGGTACAAAAAATTACTACGATGCATTCTGTTTTGAATGTTCTTATTGTCTAGGTGAAGATGAACTTGGTCATAAGATTAAATGTCTGCCAGTGAATAGTCGCTATATCAAAAGCGAAGATATTTTATATGAGGTGAAGAAAATTCAACAGAAACAAGTGTTATCAGATGGAATGTTGTATGATTATGTAAAAAAGGGAATGACAAAGGAAGAAGCAAGACAATATTTGGAATCAAAAGAAGGTTCTAGACAGATGGAATATATCATGTTTGCTCAAGAAAAATATTCTAATGGTGAAACATCTATGCAGTACTTCGATGACTTCTTGCAACCGGATGCATTATATTTATTAGATGAACCTGAGGTGTCTCTTTCTCCTGCAAATCAAGTTGCCTTAGCTAAAGAAATCAATGATATGGCAAGATGGTTTGAGTGTCAATTCATTATAGCGACTCATTCACCTTTTATGTTAGGAACTTTGGATGCAAAAATATATAATCTTGATTCAAAGGAATATGCCATTATGAAATGGAGCAATTTAGAAAATGTGAGATATTTTTATGATTTTTTTAAAAAACATGAAAAGGAATTTGAGTAAATCTTGTAGATATTTGAAATTTTTGTTTTTCAGAGAAATTGTAGCTTATTGAACACAACTATCATTTGATAATTAACTGATAGTAATGCAACGATAATATTTTCGTTGCAAAAAGAATGAAGTACATCCCCATCAAGCTCTTTCTCGATGGGAGAATCGTCAAAGTAATATTGAACTTCAATTATGAAAACCAGAAGTTACTGAGGATAAACACTAATGTAACATTAATGAATTTAAAAAGAAGAAGTATTGTTTCTATTGACTTATGCTCATTGCTCCGATGATTATATGACTAGTCATAATGTTGATACTATTATTATTGAAATGATTTATGCTGATTTTAATTTTATTCATTTAAATCAGTTAGTTTATATGATTAATTGCTTTTTGAATTGATATATAGTTGTTAAATATAGTGTTTATGCAGGTAGTGAAAAAGTTTATTTAAATTGATTGAAAGAGTTTAATAATGAATGTTATGGTCATACTTTTTAATAGTTATTTTTATCGTTGCATATGATTTGGAACGATTTTTTCTTTCGTTGCGATAAAAATGCAACGATAATATTTTTCGTTGCAAAACGAATGGAACGATAATATAATATATTCAAGGAGGAGACCGTTATGAAAGAATCTAAAAATTTAGAGTGTAAAGAAACAATACAATCCAACACATTTCTCAAGACAGTCAGTGCTTTCGCAAACTATGGAACAGGAAGAATTGTTTTTGGAATTGATGATGATGGTCAAGTCAAAGGAATAAAAAATACAATAGATGATTGTTTAAGTATTGAAAACAAGATGAATGATAATATGAATCCTGTGCCAGTATATGATTTGAATATTAATGATGATTCAACAATTACTCTTACTGTTTATGAAAGTGACTTCAAACCTTATTTATATAAAGGAAAAGCATATAAAAGACACGATACATCAACTATTGAAGTAGATAGACTAGAATTGAACAGACTGATATTAGAAGGAAATCATCAGTCATATGAAGAACTTGTTGCTCGAAAACAGGATTTAACGTTTCAATGTTTAGAAAAAGCTTTGAAAGATAAATTGGCTATACAAAAAGTCAATGATGATATTTTGAAAACATTAGATTTATATACAAAAAATCATCAATATAATAATGCTGCAGCATTACTTGCTGATCAAAATGATTATAAAGGTGTCGATATGATAAGGTTTGGTCAAGATATTGATGAAATTATGGATAGAGTCACTTTAGAAAATAAGTCTATCTTGTTGTTATTGGAAGAAAGCGTTGAAATGTATAAAAAATATTATCAATATGAAAAAATTGACGGAACTTCTAGAAAGATTGTCACACGTATTCCAGAAAATGCCTTTCGTGAAGCTATAGCCAACGCTATTATTCATCGCTTCTGGGATATTGATGCATTTATAATGGTTAGTATGTTTGATGATAGAATTGAGATAAGATCTCCAGGAGGACTCCCTTCAGGAATGAGTGAATCAGAATATCTTGATGGACAGATTTCAATGCTTAGAAATCCAATTATAGGTAATGTTTTCTATAGACTGAGATATATAGAAATGTTTGGTACAGGAATCAAAAGAATCAATAAATCCTATAACAATTCTTTAACGAAACCACAATTCAAAGTCTATGAGAACTCTATAACAATCATATTACCAACTGTATTAGATGTTACTAATTTAACAAGTGAAGAACAACAGATTATACAGATTTTTCATGGGAATTTAAAACTATCAAGAGCAGAAATAGAAAAACAAAGTCATTATAATAAGGCAAAGCTTATTAGAATACTGAATTCATTATCTGATAAAAATATTATTTATAAGTCGGGGAAAGGACGAGCTATTAAATATCAATTACGTTAGAACGATGGATACACAGGAATTTCATAACTTTATGTTACATTTTCAATAAGAAAGATGTGTTTATCTTTCTTACTGATAGGAGGAATAATGATGTTTGTTTTGACATCAACAGATACATGGTTTTTAACAGTGTGTTCATTTCTTATGCTTAAAAGAGTTTTTTCACAAAGTTATCAAAGATATAGTCATTGGCATATGTTAAAATATTCTAAAGGCTTATACATTATGCTAACTCTATTCATTCCAGCAGTTTTATTTTATTCATATTATTCATTTTCAAAATCGGAAATTAATGATTGGAAATTAATTCTTATATATCTATTGTTTGTAGGAATAGATGTCTATGAATTCTATCATCAGCAATTCATAACGGAACGTTTTTCATGGTTATCAATCAAACAAGAAATTGTTAAATTAAAAATCTTAGGTGTTTTACTTGTAATAAGTATTTTGGCGTTTTTTATAGCGATACAAATTGTCTTATAAAATAGATTATTATATAAGGGGATGATAAGAATGACAAAAATAGTGAAAATGATAGGTATTTTGCTGATTATAGGTTTAGGTATCTATGTTATTGTTTATTTGATCATTCAATCACTCTTTATTGATGTCAACAAGATACATAATTTCCAAAATATAAAAGATTTTGAGAAATATTCTCATTTGTCATTTTATGACCTTTATGATTTTGATGCTTTTATCAATACAGGTGAATATAAGCTTTTAAGTGTACATGAAAATTATTTTATTCATTTTGAAGATTATGAACCTTATGAGTATATTTTTACATTAGATTCCAAAACTACAGAATATACTATTCATCAACAAACGAGTTATCCACAGTCTATTATTGGAAAAGAAGAAATGATTGTTGTTGATGATGCTCAAGTGATTATAAATATGAATACTGATACAAATGAATGTTATTTTACAGTTTATTTGGATGATTGTTATTATCGTATAAGATGTACAATGCTCAATCATATCTCACAGGATGAAATCATATCGAAAATAAAAGATTATGTTCATTTTAATAATGAATTGCATAAAGAGAAGCTTGGTGAAGCTTCTCTTTTCAAACATTATAAAATAGTATGACTTTAAATAGTTATTAAAAAGATGTCTTAATCATCTTGAAAATCATTATCATAAAGAGGTGTGACATATTGCTTATTAAAACATGCCATACATAAATCACAGGTATGTTCTTTTTTAAAATGAATAGATTTTTTCAGTCCTTCTTCACTGATGAATGCTAAGGAATCAGCACCAATATATTCGCAAAGTTCCTGAGTGGTCATCTTGTGAGAAATTAATTCATCAAGAGTAGAAGTGTCTACACCATAGAAACAAGGATATTTGATTGCAGGTGAAGCAATTCTGACATGAACTTCTGTAGCTCCTGCTTCTTTTAATAAGGCTACAATACGTTTGGATGTTGTTCCTCGCACAATAGAGTCGTCAATCATGATGACTCTTTTTTGATTCACAATAGAAGAAACAGCAGATAGCTTCATACGAACGCCCTGATTTCTCAATTCCTGAGTTGGTTGGATAAATGTTCTTCCCACATATTTGTTTTTAATCAGACCCATTTCATAAGGAATATGAGAAGCTTCTGAATATCCAATAGCAGCAGATATAGAAGAATCTGGTACTCCAATCACAATATCTGCATCCACAGGGCTTTCTAAATAAAGTTGCTTTCCAGCATTTTTACGTGTTGTATGAACATTAATGCCATCAAGGATGCTGTCAGGACGAGAAAAATATACATATTCCATCGCACAGATTTTATCGTGAATAGGTTGTTTTGTATAAAGACGAGATAACAATTGATTATCTTTAACTCTGATAATTTCACCTGGTTCGACATCTCTTAAGAATTTAGCACCTACAATGTCTAATGCACATGTTTCTGAGGCAAAGACATAAGCTCCATTAGGAAGCTGTCCAATCGCTAAAGGTCTTAATCCATAACGATCTCTTACAGCATAGAGACGATCTTCTAAAAGAATAAGGAACGCAAAAGCCCCATCTAATTTTTCTAAAGAAGCACAGATACGATCTATCATATGTCCTTTTTGACGTTTGATTAAATGTCCTAAGATTTCAGTATCAGATGAAGATGAAAAAATACTGCCTTGTTCTTCAAGTTCAGCTTTTAATACATTAGCATTCACAATATTTCCATTATGACAAATTCCCATGTCACCAGCCATGGTTCTAAAAAGCAATGGCTGTACATTCATAATACCGCCCCCACCAGCAGTTGAATAACGCACATGACCAATAGCGTGAATGCCATTCATCTGATTAATTTTTTCACTATTAAAAACTTCTGTGACCAATCCTTCTCCTTTATGAATAGAAAGTTTATGATCATTCGCAACTAAAATACCAGCACCTTCTTGCCCACGATGCTGAAGGGCATGTAAACCATAATAACAGAGATTAGCAGCATTCTGATGTTGAAATACACCAAAAACACCACACTCTTCATGAATTTCTTTTAAATCATCAGTCATTTTTATTCTCCTTAAATTATAAAAAAGAATAGGAGATGGATATCATATATTGAAATCTGTATAAAATGTTAAACAAATATTGATATTTTTAGGATTCAATATCTCCTATTCGCGTTTATTATATCGAAAAGATGAATATTTTTCAATAGGTGTAATAATAATTTATTAAAATGATAAAAAATCATTGACAAATATAACGCTTTGTAGCATAATGCAAAATAAGTAAACGAAAAATAAGCGTTTATGTGATAAGGAGTGATAGATATGGAAAAGAAAATAACTGATATTTTTGGAACTTTGGTATTTGATGAAGAAGTCATGGAAGAAAGACTTGCGAAAGATACTTTCAGAGAGCTTCAAAAAACAATCAAGGAGGGGAAATCTTTAAATATCAAGATTGCAAATGCTGTTGCCAATGCGATGAAAGATTGGGCAGTGGAACATGGGGCTACACATTACACACACTGGTTTCAGCCAATGACAGGTGTAACAGCTGAAAAACATGATGGTTTTATTGGAACAAACAAAAATGGAAAAGTCATTTTGGAATTTTCTGGTAAAGAATTGATTAAAGGTGAACCAGATGCATCATCTTTCCCAAATGGGGGATTGCGTGCAACATTTGAAGCCAGAGGATATACAGCTTGGGATCCAACTTCTTATGCTTTTATTAAAAATGGCGTTTTATGTATTCCTACAGCATTCTGTTCATATTCAGGACATGCCTTAGATAAAAAGACACCATTATTAAGAAGTATGCAGGCTATCAACAAACAGGCATTACGTATCTTAAAATTATTTGGTAATGAAGATGTCAAGAATGTCAAAACAACAGTTGGACCTGAACAAGAATATTTCTTAGTTGATAAAAAATATTATGAACAAAGAAAAGACTTGATTTATACAGGACGTACTTTATTTGGTGCACCATCTCCAAAAGGACAGGAAATGGAAGATCATTACTTTGGAACAATCAAGAGTAGAGTTCAGGAATTTATGAATGATTTGAATGAAGAATTATGGAAATTGGGTGTCTTAGTGAAAACAGAGCATAATGAAGTAGCACCAGCTCAACATGAATTAGCACCTATTTTCTCTACCACAAATATTGCGACTGATCATAACCAATTAACAATGGAATTGATTCAAAGAATTGCGAAAAAACATGGTTTAGTGGCTTTATTACATGAAAAACCATTTGATGGTATTAATGGAAGTGGTAAACATAATAACTGGTCATTATCAACAGATACAGGAGTGAACTTATTAGAACCAGGTGAAACACCACATGAAAATGCTCAATTCTTATTATTCTTATGTGCTGTTATTAAAGCAGCTGATGAACATCAGGATTTATTGAGATTATCTGTTGCGACTGCAGGTAATGATCACCGTTTAGGAGCTAACGAAGCACCACCAGCTATTATCTCTGTTTTCTTAGGTGATGAATTAGCTGAAATCTTAAAAGCTATTGAAGAAGATTGTCCATATGATTCTAAGGAAAAAGAAGTCATGAAGATTGGGGCTCATGTCTTACCTAAATTCCCTAAGGATACAACAGATCGTAACCGTACTTCTCCATTTGCTTTTACAGGAAATAAATTTGAATTCCGTATGCCAGGTTCAAGTTCATCTATTGCCGGATGTAATATTGTCTTAAATACAGTGATTGCAGATGAATTAAAAGGTTTTGCTGATATTCTAGAAAAAGCATCTGATTTCTCATCAGCATTACATGCTTTAATCCAAGATACAATCAAAGAACATAAACGTATTATTTTCAATGGAAATGGTTATGATGATTCATGGGTAGAAGAAGCTAAGAAACGTGGATTATTGAACTTACGTACAACACCAGATGCTTTACCATATTTTATTAAAGATGAAAATATTGATTTATTTAAGAGACATAAAGTCTTTGATGAAGAGGAAGTTCGTTCTCGTTATGAAATTATGATGGAAGAATATGTTAAGATTTTGCATATTGAAGCTTTAACAATGGTGAATATGGCTCAAAAAGAAATCTTACCAGCTGTTAGTCAATATTCATATGATTTAGCACAAACATGTGCTATGAAAGCAGAAGTTGCACAGTTAGATAATGTTTATGAAAAAGAAACTTTAAAAGATGTTTCTACATTATTAGATAAAGCTTTCAAAGCAACAAAACATTTAGATAAAGTCTTAAAAGAAGCTGAAGCGATTGAAGACTTTGAAAAGGCAGCTTTCTATTATCGAGATGAAGTGATTCCAGCTATGAGTGCTTTACGTGCACCATGCGATGAATTAGAAACATTAACTGCCGAAAGTGTATGGCCATTCCCAACATATGGCAAACTATTATTTGGTATTTTATAAAATCATAAAAGAGAGGGGTTATGACGATGTGTTCGATTATGGGATATTGTGCACAACATGTATCAGAAGAAGTTTTCTTAAAGGGGTTTGAAAGAACACATACCAGGGGACCTGATGCTATGCGTATTGTAGATACAGGCGAAGGATTATTAGGATTTCAACGTTTATCCATCATGGGATTAAATGAATATGGTATGCAACCATTTCAAAGAGGGAATCATTATGTTGTATGCAACGGTGAAATCTATGGTTTTAGACCAATAAAAGAAGAATTAATGAAGCAGGGCTTTGACTTTCAAGGGGAGAGTGATTGTGAAATCCTGCTTCCTCTTTATCAAAAAATGGGTGTAGACATGTTTAAAGAATTAGATGGAGAATTTGCATTGATTCTTTTTGATGGTGATACAAAAGAATTTATTGCGGCCAGAGATCCTATCGGGATTCGCCCATTATTTTATGGCTATGATCAAAATCAGCACATTGTCTTTGCCTCAGAAGCAAAAAATTTAGTTGGAATCTGTGATGAGATTATACCTTTTCCACCAGGACATTATTATCAAAATGGGGAGTTTGTTTGTTATCGAGATATGAGCCTGGTGGAAAACTATCATCATGATGATCTTGATACGATTTATACAAAGATACATGATTTATTAGTCAAAGGCATTGAAAAAAGACTTGATGCTGATGCACCACTTGGTTTCTTATTAAGTGGAGGATTAGATTCTTCACTTGTTTGTGCAGTGTCATCCCGTCTATTAAAAAAACCAATTCGTACATTTGCGATTGGGATGGAAGAAGATGCCATTGACTTAAAATATGCTAAAGAAGTTGCAGATTTTATTGGTAGTGAACATACAGAAGTCATCATTACCAAAGATGATGTTCTTAATGCTTTAGAACCTGTGATTGCAGCTTTAGGAACTTATGATATTACAACGATTCGTGCATCTATTGGTATGTATCTTGTCTGTCAGTATATTCATCAACATACAGATATTAGAGTTTTATTAACAGGTGAAATCTCAGATGAATTATTTGGTTATAAATATACCGATTTTGCACCAAATGCCAAGGAGTTTCAAAAGGAAGCTGAAAAACGTATTCGAGAAATTTATATGTATGATGTCTTACGTGCCGATCGTTGTATCAGTGTTCATTCCTTAGAAGCACGTGTGCCTTTTGGGGATTTGGCTTTTGTGGACTATGTTATGCATATTGATCCAACATTAAAAATGAATAATTATGGAAAAGGAAAGTATTTATTACGTAAAGCGTTTGATAGAGGATATTTACCTCAAGATATCTTAATGCGTGAAAAAGCTGCTTTTTCTGATGCAGTGGGACATTCATTAAGTGATGAAATTAAAGCTTATGCAAATCAGTATTATAGTGATCAGGAATTTGAAGAAAAAAGACAGAAATATGATTTTGCGCAACCATTTACAAAAGAGTCATTATTATATCGCGAAATCTTTGAAAAATATTATCCTCATCAGGCCCATATGGTCAAAGGATTCTGGATGCCAAATCCAAATTGGGAAGGTTGTCAGGTGAACGATCCTTCTGCTAGATTTTTAGAAAACTATGGAGACAGTGGAAAATAGAAAGGATGATTTAATGAAAGAGTATAATCAGGGGCTGCATAATGTCAGAGAGCATGATGCCTGTGGTATTGGAGCTGTTGTTCATATTGATGGAAGACAGGATTATCAGGTTGTGAATCAGGCATTAACCATTGTAGAAAAACTGGAACATCGTGCTGGAAAAGATGCCAGTGGAGAAGTTGGTGATGGAGTCGGTATCTTATTACAGATTTCACATCGTTTTTTCAATAAAATTGCCCATGATCTCCATATGGCTTTACCTCAACCATATGATTATGCAGTAGGTATGTTTTTTTTACCTCAAGATACACTGACAAGACAAAAAGCTATGAAAACTTTAGAGCGTATTGTCTTAAAGCATCAGGCAACATTTTTAGGATGGCGAGAAGTACCTTGCCATGAAGAGATTTTAGGTCAAAAAGCGAAAGATTGTATGCCTTATATTATGCAATGCTTTATTGAAAAGCCTAAAACTTGTCAACAAAGAATGGACTTTGAAAGAGTATTATATGTGATTCGTCGTGAATTTGAAAAATCTTCACCACAGACATATGTGGTTTCCTTATCTTCATCAACAATTGTTTATAAAGGCATGTTTCTTGTTCATCAGTTAAGACAATTTTATGATGATTTACAGGATCATGATTATCATAGTGCGATTGCTTTAGTGCATTCACGCTTTTCTACCAATACGAATCCAAGCTGGCAAAGAGCACATCCTAATCGTATGATTGCTCATAATGGAGAAATCAATACAATTAGAGGAAATGCCAATCGTATGCTGGCGAGAGAAGAAACATTAGATTCAAAGTATTTTTCATCAGATATGACAAAGGTTTTCCCAATTGTCGATGTGCATGGTTCAGATTCAGCTATGCTAGATAATACGTTAGAATTCTTATATATGAATGGGATGCCATTAGCTAAAGCTATGATGTTATTGATTCCAGAACCATGGAAAAATACAGCTATGTCACAAGAGAAAAAAGACTTTTATCACTATTATGCAACAATGATGGAACCATGGGATGGACCAGCTGCTATTTTATTTTCTGATGGTATTTCCATGGGAGCCACTTTAGATAGAAATGGATTAAGACCATCACGTTATTATATTTTGGATGATCAGACTTTGATTTTATCATCAGAAGTTGGTGTTTTAGACATTGATGAAAGTCATATTGTCAAAAAATCACGTCTTCAGCCAGGAAAAATGTTATTAGTTGATACACAAAAACAACAGCTGATTGAAGATGAAGTCTGCAAAATGAGCTATGCTAAAGAACATCCTTATGGAGAATGGCTGGATTATTATTTATTACACTTAAAAGATTTACCAGCACCAGATAAAAAATCTCATATTCATAGTCAAAGTGATCGTGATATCTTATACAAGATTTTTAGTTATACTTATGAAGACGTCAAAGATATGATTTTACCAATGGCAAAAAATGGTATTGAACCAACAGCATCCATGGGAACAGATATTCCACTTGCTATGTTGAGTCAAAAACATCCAACATTATTCCACTATTTTAAACAACAGTTTGCCCAAGTCACAAATCCACCTATTGATTCTTTACGAGAAGAAGTTGTTGTGGATACAACAGTATACTTAGGTTCAAATGGAAACTTATTACAGGATCAGTCTGATAACTGTCAGGTATTAGAAATTAATAATCCAATTTTAGACAGTCGTGATATGGATAAATTGAAACAGTTAAATCGTGATGGTTTCCATAGTCAAGTTATTTCTTTATTATATTATAAAGGTATTTCCTTAACAGAAGCTTTAGATCAATTATTCCTTGATTGTGATAAAGCTTATCGTCAAGGTGTAAATATTTTAATTCTTTCTGATAAAGGTGTCGATGATAACCATTTGGTTATCCCTTCGTTGTTAGCTGTTTCAGCTGTGGAAAGTCATTTGGTTAAAACCAAAAGAAAAACAGCAATGTCCATTGTTTTAGAGAGTGGGGAACCACGTGATGTTCATCAATTTGCCTGTCTGTTAGGTTTTGGTGTAACAGCGATTTATCCATATTTAGCCCATGAATGTATTATGGAAATGATTCAGCTTAATATGTTGGATAAGGAAGAAAATAAAGCGATTGAAGATTATAATCATGCTGTTTTAAAAGGTATTGTCAAGATTGCTGCGAAGATGGGAATTTCTACATTACAATCTTATCAGTCTGCACAAATCTTTGAAGTTGTTGGTTTAAAGGAAGATATTATGGAAAACTATTTCCCAAATACAGTTTATCGTGTTGGGGAAAAAGGATTAGCTGATATTGAAGCTGATATTCATTACTATCATGATCATGCCTTTGACCCATTAGGATTAAAGACAGATACATCATTAAAAAGTTTAGGTTTCCATAAATTGAGACGTGGACCACAAAGTGAAGTGCATATGTATAGTCCTGAAACAATCGTTTTACTTCAAAGAGCAACTCAAAGTAGTGATTATGCATTATTTAAAGAATACTCTCATCAATTAGAAAGTCAGCCATTTGCTTTACGTCATTTATTAGAATTTGATACAACACAAAGACATTCTATTCCTCTTAATGAAGTAGAAAGTGTTGAAGAGATTGTCAAACGTTTTAAAACAGGAGCAATGTCTTATGGCTCTATTTCTAAGGAAGCTCATGAATGTTTAGCTGTGGCGATGAATCGTTTAGGAGGAAAATCAAATTCTGGAGAAGGTGGAGAAAATCCAGAAAGATTATATACAGAAGCCAATAGTGCCATTAAACAGGTGGCCAGTGGTCGTTTTGGAGTCACAAGTGAATATCTGGTCAGTGCCAAAGAAATTCAAATTAAAATGGCACAAGGTGCAAAACCAGGTGAAGGAGGCCATTTACCAGGACAGAAAGTTTATCCTTGGATTGCCAAAACACGTTATTCAACACCTGGAGTCACTTTGATTTCACCACCACCACATCATGATATTTATTCTATTGAAGATTTGGCACAATTGATTTATGACTTAAAAAATGCCAATCGTGATGCGCGTATTTCTGTCAAACTTGTTTCAGAATCAGGAGTTGGAACGATTGCATCAGGTGTTGCGAAAGCAGGAGCTCAGGTTATTTTGATTTCTGGTTATGATGGAGGAACAGGGGCTGCCCCACAAAGTTCGATTCATTATGCGGGATTGCCTTGGGAATTAGGACTAGCTGAAGCTCATCAGAGTCTTATCGAAAATGATTTAAGAACACGTGTTGTTTTAGAAACAGATGGAAAATTAATGACAGGAAGAGATGTAGCTGTGGCAGCATTATTAGGTGCAGAAGAATTTGGTTTTGCGACAGCACCATTAGTGACAATGGGTTGTGTGATGATGCGTGTTTGCAACCTTGATACTTGTCCTGTTGGGATTGCGACACAAAATGCTGAACTTAGAAAACGTTTTAAAGGGAAACCAGAATATGTTATGAACTTTATGATTTTTATTGCTCAGGAATTACGTGAAATCATGGCACAGCTGGGATTCCATAGCATAGATGAAATGGTAGGACATATGGAAGTTCTGAAAGTCAAACCAGAATATCAGGAATTAGAATCATTCTTTACAAAAAAGGATCTCAATGTGCATTTCCAAAAAGAAAATGTTTTTGATTTCCACTTAGAAGATAGTCAGGATTTAAAAGTCTTGTTACCAAGATTCCTTTCTTATCTGGAAACAAAACAGCCACATCAGGAGACAATACATATTTCCAGCCTTGATCGTAGTTTAGGAACATTGCTGGGAAGTGAAATCACAAAACGTTTCCAAAACAATCTGCAAGATGATACTTATCAGATTGAATGTATTGGTGGAGCCGGACAATCATTTGGAGCCTTTATACCAAAAGGTCTCACAATGCAAGTTGAAGGAGATGCCAATGATTATTTTGGAAAAGGATTATCTGGTGGAAAACTGATTATTCATCCTTCTTCAAATGCTCAATTTGTGGCTCAAGATAATGTCATTGTTGGAAACGTTGCCTTATATGGAGCAACATCAGGAGAAGCCTATATCAGTGGTCGTGCTGGTGAACGTTTTGCGGTCCGTAATTCTGGTGCGATTGCTGTGGTAGAAGGCTGTGGTGATCATGGACTTGAATATATGACTGGTGGAAAAGTGGTTGTTTTAGGAAAAACAGGAAAGAACTTTGCGGCAGGAATGAGCGGGGGTATCGCTTATGTCTTAGATAAAGATCATGATTTATATTTACGTTTAAATAAAGAATTGGTCACAATGCAGGAAGTCAGACAGCATAAGGATATAGAAGATTTAAAATTGTTATTACAAAAACATGTGCAATATACAGGGTCATTACTGGCTAAAGATATCTTAGAAAGTTTTGAAGCTTGGATACCACATTTTAAAAAGATTGTGCCAGTTAATTATGCACATATGTTAGAAAATATAGAAAGCTTTGAAAAACAAGGCTATTCACATGATGAGGCTGCATTAATGGCCTTTAAAGAAGTTCATCAATAGGAGGGTAATGTATGGGAAAAGCTACAGGATTTTTAGAGTTTGATAGAGAAGATAATTTCACTGAATCACCAGAAACAAGAATCGCTGATTTTCAGGAATTCCACATCCCTCTTTCTGATGAAAAACGTCGTCAGCAGGGAGCACGCTGTATGAATTGTGGTGTTCCATTTTGCCAATCAGCTATTGAAATCAATCATATGGTTACTGGTTGTCCTTTACATAACCTCATTCCTGAGTGGAATGATGAAATCTTTCATCATAATGATGAACGTGCACTCTCACGTCTGTTAAAAACAAATCCCTTCCCAGAGTTTACAGGACGTGTGTGCCCCGCATTGTGTGAAAAGGCATGTGTATGTGGATTGCATGGAGATGCCGTGACCATTAAAGATAATGAATTATTTATTATTGAAAAAGCTTATCAGAATCAATTGATGAAAGCTGAACAGTCACCGATATGTTCATTTAAAAAAGTAGCTGTTATTGGCAGTGGTCCTGCAGGATTAACGGTAGCCTATAAATTAAATCAACGTGGACATCAGGTCAGTGTTTTTGAAAAAGATGATCGTTTAGGAGGATTATTGATGTATGGTATTCCTCAAATGAAACTTGAAAAACAAATTATTGAACGTCGTATTCAATTAATGAAAGAAGAAGGTGTTCAGTTTTATACCAATGTTCATGTTGGACAAGATATAACGAAAGAAGAATTATTAAAAGATTATGATGCGATTGTGTTATGTTGCGGAGCCAAAAAAGCACGTGATTTGAATATGCCTGGAAGACAGGCTAAAGGAATTTACTTTGCAGTGGATTTTTTGAAAAGCGTGACACAGGATTTATTAAATCAGAGTCCTTTACGTATTGATGCCAAAGGAAAACATGTGGTTGTTGTAGGTGGTGGAGATACCGGTAATGACTGTGTAGGAACATGTATTCGTCAGGGATGTGCATCAGTTACACAACTAGAAATGATGCCATGTCCACCTCATCAAAACACACGTCCTTGGCCAATGTGGCCAGATGAATTGAAAACAGACTATGGACAAGAAGAAAGTCTGGCTGTTTTTAAGAAAGATCCACGTGTTTATGAAACAACGATTAAAGAATGTATTGAAGAAGATGGACAACTCAAAGCTGTGAAAACTGTTCAGGGGAGAATGGTTGATGGTCAATGGGTTGAAAAAGAAGATAGTGAAAAAATAGTAAAGGCAGATTTATTGTTGATTGCGGCAGGATTTGTAGGTATTGAAGACGATATCAAAGAACAGTTTGATTTATCGGTAAATCAACGTCAAGTTGTGACGACAATGCCAAAGAGTTATGCGACAAAGGAAGAGAAGATTTTCGTTGCAGGGGATATGCATCGTGGTCAATCTCTTGTTGTTTGGGCTATCGCTGAAGGTAATGAATGTGCCAAAGAAGTTGATCAATACTTAATGGGATATAGCTATATGAATGAATAATAAATAGAGTTAGGGGGTCTATGATATGAATTCAGGGGATATTGGTTTTATGTTAATATGTAGTGCCCTGGTGTTATTAATGACACCGGGACTTGCATTCTTTTATGGTGGACTTGTTCGCCGTAAAAATGTTGTCAATACAATGATGACTTCTATATTTGTCATTGGGATTGCAGCAGTGATGTGGGCATTATTTGGATACTCACTGGCTTTTGGAAATGATCACTTTGGAATCATTGGAGATTTCAGCTGGTTAGGTCTACAGGGCATCGAAGGAAGTACAACAGATTATGTATCCACAATTCCTCATTTAGAGTTTGCCATTTTTCAAATGATGTTTGCCATTATTACACCAGCTTTAATTACTGGAGCAGTCGCTGGACGTATGAAATTTAAAGCTTTGTTTTTGTTTATTATTCTTTGGTCAGTGATTGTTTATTATCCAATGGCTCATATGGTTTGGGGTCTTGGTGGTTTTTTAGCAAAGATTGGTTCAATAGACTTTGCTGGTGGAAATGTTGTCCATATCAGTTCTGGTGTCAGTGCGCTGGTTTTATGTATTGTTTTAGGAAAACGTAAAGATTACTTACGTGTACAATATCATGTACATAATATTCCATTTGTTGTCTTAGGTGCTAGCTTACTTTTATTTGGATGGTTTGGCTTTAATGCTGGAAGTGCCTTACAGGCTAATGAATTAGCTGTTCATGCTTTTATGACAACAGGTCTATCAGCAGCTGCTGGAATGATATCATGGATGCTGATGGATGTATTCATGAGTGGAAAACCAACGTTGGTAGGAAGTGTGACAGGTATGGTTGTCGGTCTTGTCGCTATTACACCAGGAGCAGGATATGTGCCTATCTGGGCATCTATCATTATTGGATTGGTTGGTAGTCCTATCTGTTATCTGATGATTTCTAAAGTGAAACAGAAATTAGGTTATGATGATGCTTTGGACGCTTTTGGATGCCATGGTATTGGTGGTATCTGGGGTGGAATTGCGACAGGGTTATTTACTCAGACTTCTATTAATGATGTTGCTAGATGGAATGGTTTATTCTTTGGTGATACTCAATTGTTTTTAGCTCAATTAGCAAGTATTCTTATTACGATTGCAGTGGCAGTGGTAGGCACATTGATTTGTATTGCTATTGTCAGATGTTTCACAACCCTTCGTGTCTCTAAACAAGAAGAACAAAAAGGATTGGATATTTCTGAACATCAGGAAAATGCTTATCCGTCTTTTAATGGATTAGATTAGGAGGAAAGTGAATATGATTAAAGTTGAAGCAATTGTAAGAGAAGAAAAGTATGAAGAAGTCAAAGAAGCACTTGCTCGTATCCAAGTCAATGGTATGACAGTATCTCAAGTGATGGGATGTGGATTGCAACATGGCTATACAGAATATGTTCGTGGTCAGGAAGTTGAAGTGAACATGTTACCAAAAATTAAATTTGAAATTGTTGTCAGCAGTGAAGAATGGGCTGAAAAAACGATTGAAGCGATTTGTCAGGCGGCTTATACTGGAGAAGTAGGAGATGGTAAGATTTTTACTTATAAGCTTGATAATGCTATCAAAATTCGTACGCGTGAAACAGGAGAAAAAGCAATTAATGAATAATTATTAATAATTTAAAATTATGGTAATAAAAATTTTTAAAAATATCTTGATAATTCGTAGAATTTTGACTATACTATACGAGAACTAAGGAAAGGAATGAGAAATATGATGAAGACACTAACGCTGAAAACAATTCTATGTGATGCTTCTCTTTTCTCATTTTTTTATATTTCTTAAAAACATATCATTATTGATATGTTTTTTTATGACACAAGGAGGTAACGATGAAAGCATATTTGATATTAGAAGATGGACATGTTTTTGAAGGTGAACACTTTGGTGGAAATAAAGAAGTCATCAGTGAGTTTGTTTTTAATACTTCTATGACTGGATATTTAGAAGTTTTAACTGATCCTTCTTATGCTGGACAAAGTGTTGTCATGACATATCCTATGATAGGAAATTATGGTGTTTGCTTGGAAGATCAGGAATCTAATCAACCTTATGTAGAAGGTTTTGTTGTGAATGAATTGGCAAGATTTGGAAGTCATTTTAGAAAAAATATTGAATTAGAAGATTATTTAAAACAACATGATATTATAGGTATTCAAGGTGTTGATACACGTTTTATCACAAAATTAATTAGAAATGAAGGTTGTATGAATGGTTTAATTACAACACATCATTATGAAGACCTTGAAGAAGTCTTAAAACGTATTCGTGAATATAAAGTTAGCGGTGTTGTTGATCAGACAACATGCTCAAAACCTTATGTTTTGGGTCAAGGAAAATATAAAGTTGCCTTATATGATTTTGGTGCCAAGAAAAACATTGCGAGAGAATTGGTGAAAAGAGATTGTGAAGTGACAGTTTTCCCTGCACATACACCTGCTCAAACGATTCTTGATGGAGCATTTGATGGTATCATGCTTTCTAATGGGCCTGGTGATCCATCTGAATGTTTAGATATTATTGACAATATGAAAATATTAAGTCAAAGTGGAATGCCTATTTTTGCGATTTGTTTAGGACATCAGCTCATGGCTTTGGCACATGGATTTGAAACTCAAAAAATGGTTTATGGACATCATGGAGCTAACCATCCAGTTAAGGATTTAAAGACAAATCGTGTTTATATTTCAACACAAAATCATAATTATGTCGTCAAAGATGAATCTTTGGATCCAACAGTCGCAAAAATGTGGTTCCAGAACGTCAATGATGGAACGCTTGAAGGTATTGAATATGTAAAAGAACCTATTAAAACAGTTCAATTCCATCCAGAAGCATGTGCTGGACCAACAGATACAGCCTATTTATTTGATGAATTTATAAAAATGATGGGAGGAAATCAAAATGCCTAGAGATCATACAATTCAAAAAGTCTTAGTAATTGGTTCCGGTCCAATTATCATTGGACAGGCAGCTGAATTTGATTATGCTGGAACACAGGCATGTCGTGCTTTAAAAGAGGAAGGTATTGAAGTTGTTTTGATCAATTCCAATCCAGCGACAATCATGACAGATAAAGATATTGCTGATAAAGTTTATATTGAACCTTTAACAGTTCCTGTTGTCAAACACTTAATTGAAGTTGAAAAACCAGATAGCATCTTACCAACACTTGGTGGACAAAATGCCTTAAATATTGCGATGGCATTGGCTGATGAAGGATTTTTAGATCAACATCATGTACGCACAATTGGAACTTCAACAGATACAATTAAACTTGCAGAAGACCGTTTAGAATTTAAAAACTTAATGGAAAGAATTGGAGAACCATGTGCAGCGTCTATTGTTGTCAATCATGTTGATGAAGCGATTGATTTTGCTAATAAAATTGGTTATCCAGTCGTTGTCAGACCAGCTTATACATTAGGAGGAACAGGTGGCGGAATCGCTCATGATGAAGAAGAATTACATCATATCTGTTCTAATGGTTTACGTTTATCACGTGTCAGTCAATGTTTAATTGAAAGAAGTATTGCAGGATGGAAAGAAATTGAATATGAAGTGATGCGTGATGGACATGGAAACTGTATTACAGTATGTAATATGGAGAACCTTGATCCTGTTGGAGTTCATACAGGAGATAGTATTGTTGTTGCGCCAAGTCAAACTTTGTCTGATAAAGAATATCAGATGTTAAGAAGCTCAGCTTTAAATATTATTACAGCTTTAAATATACAAGGTGGATGTAACGTACAGTTTGCTTTAAATCCAGATAGTTTTGAATATTGTGTGATTGAAGTTAATCCTCGTGTATCTCGTTCTTCAGCACTAGCTTCTAAAGCAACAGGTTATCCAATTGCCAAATTAGCTGCAAAGATTGCTTTAGGATATACATTGGATGAAATTAAAAATGCTGTTACTGGTAAAACATATGCTTCTTATGAACCAACATTGGATTATATTGTCTGCAAGATTCCAAAATGGCCATTTGATAAATTCGTTGGAGCATCAAGAAAATTAGGAACACAAATGAAAGCAACTGGAGAAGTTATGAGTATTTGTCATAATTTTGAAGGAGCCTTTATGAAAGCTTTACGTTCTCTAGAACAAAATGTTTATGATTTACATATTCCTGAAGTCGATGGACTTTCATTAGAAGAATTAAGAGTGAAATTAAAAGATGTTGATGATCATCGTATCTTTGTTGTAGCAGAAGCTTTAAGACAAGGAATGAGTGAAGAAGAGATTCATGATATTACACGTATTGATTGCTGGTTTATTGATAAAATCAAACATCTTGTGGAAGTAGAAAATCAATTAAAAACACAACCATTAACTGTTGATTTATTGAAACTTGCCAAAAGATTAGAATTCCCTGATCATATTATTGGAAAGTATACAAATCATACATCTCAAGAAATTCATCAAATGAGACTTGATAACCATATTGAAGCAGTCTATAAAACAGTAGATACTTGTGCTGCTGAATTTGATGCGTCAACACCATATTACTATTCTGTTTATGGTGGATATAATGAAGTTGATCCAAGAGATGATAAAAAGAAAATCATGGTTTTAGGATCTGGACCAATTCGTATTGGTCAAGGTATTGAATTTGATTATTGTTCAGTTCATTGTGTTTGGGCATTAAAAGAAGCTGGATATGATACAATTATTGTCAATAATAACCCAGAAACAGTATCAACTGACTTTGATATTGCTGATCGTTTATATTTTGAACCATTGACACCAGAAGATGTAGAAAGCATTGTTCGTTTAGAAAAACCTGATGGAGCTATTGTTCAATTTGGTGGACAGACTGCGATTAAATTGACAAAAGCTTTAATGGAAATGGGAGTACCTATTTTAGGAACATCTGCTGATAACGTAGATGCAGCTGAAGACCGTGAAAGATTCGATGAAATCTTACAACGTTGTGAAATAGATCGTCCAAGAGGGTCAACAGTTTTCACAACAGAAGAAGCTTTAGAAGTTGCTAATCGTTTAGGATATCCTGTTCTTGTTAGACCATCATATGTTTTAGGTGGAGCAGGTATGGAAATTGCTTTAAATGATGGAGATATCAAGAAATTTATGGAAATCATTAATCGTCAATATCAGGAACATCCTATTTTGATTGATAAATATTTATCTGGTAAAGAAGTCGAAGTCGATGCTATCTGTGATGAACATGGTGTTTTAATACCAGGAATCATGGAACATGTTGAACGTGCAGGTGTTCATAGTGGAGATAGTATTTCTGTTTATCCACCACAAAAAATCAAACAGGAAATTAAAGATGTGATTGTGGATTATACACAGAGATTAGCAAAAGCTTTACATGTCATTGGACTCATTAATATTCAGTTTATTGTCTATGAAGATCAGGTTTATGTCATTGAAGTTAATCCACGTTCTTCACGTACAATTCCATATATTTCTAAGGTGACTGATATTCCTGTTGTGGATGTCGCAACACATGTTATTATGGGTAAAACAATTAAGGAACAAGGTTATGAATATGGATTAGCCAAAGAAAAGGATACAGTAGCGATTAAAATGCCAGTCTTCTCGTTTGAAAAGATTACTGGAGCAGAAATCAGCTTAGGCCCTGAAATGAAATCTACAGGAGAAGTTTTAGGTGTATCTAAAGACTTTGATGAAGCTATTTATAAAGCATTTATTGCGACAGGAATTGATTTACCAAAGAAAAAGAATATTATCTGTACGATTAAAGATAGTGCTAAAGAAGAATTCTTACCAATTGCTAAACAATATCATAAATTTGGTTATGATATTTATGCAACGATTGGAACATTTACATATTTAATTGAACATGGAGTACCAGCTCATCTTGTCAATTATATTGCGGATAAGAAAAATACAATCTTTGATTTGATGTTAACAGATACAGTAGATTTGGTTATTGATATTCCAACAAGAAACAATAACTTAAAAGATGGATTTATGATTCGCCGTTTTGCGGTAGAGGCAGGTATTCCAATTTATACATCTTTGGATACTGCACAGGCATTAATTAACTGCCTTGAAAAAAGACATCATGGAGATACATCATTAATTGATATTACAAAGATATAGAAAAAAGAGGAACTTTATCATCAAGTTCCTCTTTTTGCATATCTATATTTTTTCAGCTTTCATAAAGAAGATAAATCCAATCAAAAACATAATAGCTAAAGAACCAACACCAATGTTCATCATACCTGTTAATTGTGAAATCAATGAAACAAGTGTTGTTCCCATAAATGAAGCACCTTTACCACAGATATCATATAAACCAAAA
This sequence comes from Massilimicrobiota sp. mt181, assembly GCF_055420065.1. Taxonomy (NCBI): domain Bacteria; kingdom Bacillati; phylum Bacillota; class Erysipelotrichia; order Erysipelotrichales; family Erysipelotrichaceae; genus Massiliimicrobium; species Massilimicrobiota sp. mt181. The sequence goes on along the minus strand of NZ_JBVAYN010000026.1, from coordinate 5,567 downwards.
TATTCACCAGAACGATTAGCTGGAATGATTTTTGCATAATATGAACGTGATAATGATTGAATAGCTCCTTGGAATATGCCTACCCCAACAGCTAAAATCCAGAATTGATATTGTTGTTGGAGGGTGATACCATATAAGGCAATCACAAAATAGGCAAAAATACATATTTTCATTAATTTTGTATTTTCAATTTTAGAGCTTAATTTACCAAAAATTAAAGCAGCTGGAAAGGCGACAACTTGTGTTAATAATAGTGCCAATAACAATCCTGTTGTATCTAATCCTAAAGCCGTTCCATAGGCAGTAGCCATATCGATAATTGTATAAACTCCATCAATATAAAAGAAGAAGGCCAGTAAAAAGAATAAAACTTTTGGATTGTTTTTTAAATCTACAAAGATATTTTTTAAACGTACAAAACTTGCTTTTATAAAATGTTTTTCTTTTTCTAAGTAATAAGTTTGATGATACCCCTGAATAAGAGGCATTGATAATAATAACCACCATAAAGCAATCAAAAGAAAGCAAATGCTCATAGCCGTTTCCATTGTGAGTAAAAGCTGTTCATAAAATAACACAAGTGCTAAACTGGCAATAAATGGTAGACAGCTACCTATGTATCCCCAGGCATATCCTTTTGCAGACACATTGTCCATGCGCTCAGGTGTTGTAATATCCGTTAGCATTGAGTCGTAGAAAACAAGACTTAATGAATAAGCAGATTTCGCAATCACAAATAGACAAAGGAACCATAACCAGGATGAAGTAAACCCAAGTAAGATACATCCTAATGCACCTACTAATAAAGCAACCATGAAAAGCTTCTTTTTCCAACCTTTAAAATCAGAAGCCGTTCCTAAAATAGGTCCAAGAATAGCTGTAATAATTGTGGCTAATGAAGTGGCATAACCCCAAAAAGCTAAATAGTTTGTTTCAGAGATATGAGCACTATCAGCCAAAAAGTTAAAATAAATAGGCATAATTGTAGAAACCAGTAATGTAAAAGCTGAGTTTCCAATATCATACATAATCCATTTCTTTTCTAAAGATGTTGTTTTAGATGACATAATCTTTCTCCTTTTCATAAGACAATACTGGTATATTTTCCCATCCGTCTTGAGCGCTATAATGAGCTAAAAACTGTGAGCTTAGTTCTTCGTCTTTTGTTAAGTAGTTATAATAGTTTTGACTTAATTCTAAGCAAAACGGAATTGCTTTTTTCATAAGCTTTGTTAGGCGCAGATTACTATCTTTACATGAGACGTGTTCCTTCTTATCCATAAGTAAGCCACGATATCCTGAATACTTACCAGAAATGAATAAGAATATTTTAACTAATGTTCGAATGAATGGATTATGACTAGCTAGAAAATGATTGTATGTTTTCATTGATTTTAATGTAGATAGTATTTGTTGATCTGTAAACTGTGTAAAAAATGTTTGAATGACTTTCGCATTTTCAATTGTTGGATGTAAATGCAAAGTCAAATCAGTATAAAGTGGTTTTTGATGATTTTGAATCAATAAATATTTATCCATTTCACATTCAATTAGAGAATGAGTCACATGAGATGCCACAATCTTCTTTTCAATATAACTATGACATTGATAGTCTAATGCAAAATGAGCTATAAACCCTAACATATAAGCTATCTGAGCTTCATCATTAATGATATCTTTTGATTTATGAAATAAATCATAAGCGTTTTGTTTATGCATCGTACTTCCCCAACGATTCATGTCATTATGATGATATATATGATAGTAAAAAAAGATATCTGGACCATGTAATCCAATTTCATAAAGATCTATGTGTTCTTGAATAATCTTTTGAATATGAGATGGATAGACTTTTTTCATCTCTTCACCAAAACAATAATGTGTATATATAGCTGGCATATATTTTCCTCCCCTCATGGTCATCATTTATCTTAACATAAAAATGATAAAATAATGTAAAAAATGTATTAAATATTTGTAATAAGAAAAAAACATAAGACATTTCTTATGTTTTAAAGAGCTTGGATTTGATGAATTAAATTTTCAATATCTTGCTGATTTGGATGCTCTAAGGCCAAATCAAAATTTTGAATCATTGGTAAAAATCTTTCAGGATTGTCCTCAGCCATCTTTTCATAACGTTGTCTCACACTCATTGGCATTTTACCCTGACACATGAATTGTCCCATTATCTGATTGCTTTGTGGAATATAATTTTTGACACGTGTTAAAATACCTTCAAAATATTCTTGACTTCCACCATAACCAGCAGTACCAAATAAGAATATCTTCTGATTCTGTAATTTTTCTAAATATTGTTGGATGGGTTCATCACATTGACCTTTATCTGTCCAAAAACCGACAAAAAGATAATCGGCTTCTAAAGGTGCATCCTGTGCTTCTCCAAAATAACAGCAATCACCTGACATATTTTGTTTAATAGCTTCAGCTAATATTTTTGTGTTTCCTGTAGGGCTTGAAAAGACAATAGCATATTTCATAAAACCGCCTCCTTATTAAGTCATAATTATAGCAGTTTGCTGTTGATTGTCAAATATCATAAATTAATAAAAAATTAAAGAATTTTTTGTGGGATTGGTTTATAATAGTAGGCAATAGAGGGTATAGTTTAAATGAATGGAAAGGTTAGAGTATGATGAAGAAATGGAAAATGTCAATAATCGCTGCCTTGCTTTTGCTGACGGGATGTCAAACATCAGATCAACAAGCTCCTGTTTTGACTTTGTCAAAATCACGAGTACAGGTAGCTTTAAATGAAAAAATAGATTATAGTACATATATATTGAAAGCAGTAGATGATGTGGATGGTGATTTAACAGATCAGGTCACACATAGTGAAATCGATACGACTTCAGTTGGAAAGAAAGTTATTCATTATTATGTAGAAGATCAAAGTGGCAATCAATCGCAACAGGATTTAACTGTTGATGTTGTAGAATATGTAGGAGATTTAATTAATCCTATAACTGCACAGGCAGATACCGTAGAAAATCCTGAAGATGTAACTGTTTTGGTCAATAAGCTTCATGAGATACCTGAAGGCTGGAAACCTGATGATCTAGAAAAAGTGATTGATTGTAGCCAACAGTTACGTAAAGAAGCCAACGAGGCCTATACAAGATTTTATCAGGCAGCCAAGGCTCAAGGCATTGATATTTATACCATTTCTGCTTATCGTGAGCCTGAGACACAGCAATTATATTGGGATAATTCTGTGAAAGTGTTTGGAGAAGAACATGCGATTCAATATAATGCTTATCCTCGTCGTAGTGAACATGAGCTGGGTTTAAGTGTGGATATCTCTTATACAACGCAAGGTGATCGTCTCAGTGAGAAAGTGGCTGATAGCCCATTAGGTCGTTTTATTGTGAGTGATGGTTATAAATATGGTTTTATTTTAAGATATCCTCAAGATAAAGTGCGTGTAACTGGTTATAGTTATGAACCATGGCATATTCGTTATGTAGGAGTAGAATTGGCAACTAAGTTACATAATGAAAATATAACGTTAGAAGAATATTATGAAGGTTAAGGAGAAAGAGTATGACAACAGCAAAATTTTACAAAGTTTCTTATCAACAATTTAAGGAGGGTTATTTGGATTATCGTCCAGAAGCTTCTGAAGAAGAAATTCAGCAGATTTATGATGCTATTCAATTACCAAAAAGAGCAACAAAAGGTTCTGCAGGGTATGATTTTTATACGCCTGTTGATATCTGTTTAAAACCACAGGAAACAATCAAGATTCCTACTGGGATACGTTGTGAAATGAATGAAAGATGGGTTTTAATGATTTATCCTAGAAGTGGATTAGGTTTTAAATATCGTTTACAGTTGAATAATACAGTAGGTGTTATTGATAGTGATTATTTCTATTCAGATAATGAAGGTCATATTTTTATTAAGATGACAAATGATACAAATGAAAATAAAACAGTGGAAGTTTCTGCTGGACAGGGTATAGCTCAAGGAATCTTTATGCAATATGGTATCGTTGAAGATGATGATACAAATGAAATCCGTAATGGTGGTTTTGGGAGCACAACGAAGTAAATGAAAAAATTTTTAATGCTGTTATTGGCAATGGTTCTATTTGTTGGATGCCAAAAACCAGCATCCAAGCAGAAAGTTGAAGAAGAACCAGAAGATGATACGGTTTCATTTGTTGCAGTAGGAGATAATTTGATGCATCAAAAACTATTAGATGAAGCAAAGCATGAAGATGGATATGATTTTTCAGCTTATTATACACATATGAAACCTTTTATTGAAAAAGCAGATTTAGCTTTTGTCAATCAGGAAACAATATTAGGTGGAGGAAAGGCAAGTGGTTATCCATATTTCAATACACCTGATGAAATGGCTGGAAATTTACATGATGTAGGTTTTGATGTTGTCAATGGAGCGACTAATCATGCGTTAGATCAAGGTTATGATGGTGTTCAACACTCTATAGAAGTGTTTAGAAAATATCAGGATATGACGTATATTGGGTTATACGAATCACAAGAGGAAAGAGATACGATTCAGGTTGTAGAGAAAGATGGTATACGCATTGCTTTTTTAGCATATAATCAAATGATTAATTCTACAGAAGATTATCCATCCTATTGTATGAATGCATTTGATGAAGAACAAATCAAAAAAGATGTAGAGAATGCACAAGAAATCAGTGATATTGTGATTGTATCTTGTCATTGGGGTGTTGAAGGAGACACAGAACCACAACCTTTTCAAAAGAAATATGCAAAATATTTAGCAGATCTGGGAGTTGATATGATTATCGGCACACATACTCATACCTTGCAACCGGTTGAATGGATAGAAGGACAAGATGGACATAAGACATTGGTGGCCTATAGTCTAGGTAATTTTGTAAGTGGTATGCTAGAAGAAGAAACTCAATTGGAAGGTATGTTATCTTGTGATTTTAGAAAAGAAGGTAATGAATGTCTGATTGAAAATGTTGTTTTGACTCCATTAATGAATCATTATGAAGCAGGTGATTCTCATAATGTTTATGATACCAGACAGAATTTTACTGTATATAGATTAAAAGACTATACAGAGGACCTTGCTAAAAAACATGCATTGCAGGGCTATGATGGAATCACAATTTCAATTGATAAGATGAAAAAGAAGGTCAAAGAAAGAGTGGCTGAAGATATTCAAATCGATATGTAAAGAAACGTTTCAGACGTTTCTTTTTTCAATGATTTTAATCATGTCAAATAAGTTATTAAAAAGAATATATATTCATTATGTGAGTATTTGTATATAAAGAAGAAAGATATAGTGTTTCTCGTGGAGAAAAAACTTCATACAAAGTTAGAAAAGGATATGTGGATTTTCAATTGGTGTCAAATTGGTGTCAGATTTAAAATCATAAGGATTCTAAGAGTGGAAAGTCCTTGTGAATCATTGATTTTACAAGGATTTAACAAATAATTTTCAAATTTTTAGCACTCGATACTTGACAGTGCCAAAAGAAAGGACTATAATATATACAGAAATAAGGAAAGAGGACAAAAAGAAAAGGCAAACCT
>NZ_JBVAYN010000025.1:0-32358 GCF_055420065.1 Massilimicrobiota sp. mt181 | reverse complement strand
AAAAACACAATAAAAATCTGATTATCCGCTAAAACACAGTATCTATCAGCATTTTCAAGAAAACAAACACATCAATTTACTACTTATTTACTACTAAAGAATGAGCCTTGATACGCAAGTTTTCTTAGATATGCAAAGATATGGTACAGCACATCCGTATTGAAACAACAAAAAATTGAATATTTCATAGACTATGGAACGCCTAAAATGACGTTCCTTTTCTATTTCCAGCCGTTCTTATTGGACGGCTATTTTATTACCTAAAATGAAAGGAGCATTAGATTTATGAAAAAGACATGGAAACGATTGTGTACGGGCTTCTTAGCTCTTGCAACTGTCGTTACTGCTTTACCGACTACACCCGTCCATGCAGAAAGTAAGCAATACTGGACGGAAAGTGCAGAGCGTGTCGGTATCATTGAAAAAGTAATGAATGACGGTTCTATCGGTTCGACATTCAATGAGGGTTATATGAAAGTCGAGGGCGAAACTGCCTATTGTATCGACATCAATACAGATTTTAAGAATGGCTACAAGACCAGAGCTGACGCAAGCTCACGCATGAGTGCCGACCAGATTTCAGATGTGGCGTTATCCTTAGAGTATGTCAAACAGTATGGCGAAACTCACAAGGAATTGAACTACAAGCAAGTCTATCTGTTGGAACAATGTGTGGTCTGGCAGAGATTGAGCGTACATCTTGGCTGGCAATGCGACAACGTGCGAGCTTCTTATGATGAAATTCCAAAAGCTACGCAGGACGAAGTTTTCTCTGGTGCAAAAGCCTTTGTTAAAGAAAACAAAGGACGCTATGAATGTGGCGGTTATATCTACTCTGGCGAGGGGCAGGAATTGGGGCAATTCTGGGCGAAATTAAATGTCGGAAATGCGAAACTGCAAAAGACTTCCAGTAATACCAGTATTACAGACGGTAACGGGAATTACTCTGTCGCTGGTGCGACCTATGGTGTCTTTTCTGATAAGGACTGCACGAAACAGCTTGCCACCCTTACGACTGATGAAAACGGAAATACAGATGTTGTAGAGGTAAAGGCTGGCACAGTTTATATCAAGGAACTTTCTGCACCAGCAGGATATAAAGTAGATAAAACTGTATATTCCTTAAAGGTTGAAGCTGGAAAGACAGCGACCTTGAAAGTATCAGATATACCAAAAGTAACGGACACTTTGATTGAGCTTTTCAAGATTGATATGGAAACACAGAAAGACAATCCGCAGGGGAACGCTTCTCTAGCAGGTGCGGAATTTACATGGAAGTATTATGCTGGCTTCTATAACAAAGACAATCTCCCTGCCGAAGCTACTCGTACATGGGTTACAAAGACAATCGCCGAAACAGACAGCGACGGGACAACCCATTACATCACAAAATTAGGGGACGCTTACAAGGTATCTGGCGACAGTTTCTATATGCAGGACGGCAAAGCGGTTCTTCCTTTAGGAACACTAACCGTTGAGGAAACAAAAGCTCCAAACGGTTACTTGCTTGATGGTGCATATATGCAGGCTGGCGATAAGTCCGAACAGATTAAGGGCTTATATGTAACACAGATTACCGAGGACGGCGACCTTGCCGTATTATCTGGAAGTAACCAGTTTTCCGTATCAGATAAGATTATCCGTGGCGGTGTGAAAATTCAGAAACGAGATTTAGAAACGGGCGATACGAAGCCACAAGGAAGTGCCACTTTGAAAGATACTGCCTTTGACATCATTTCCTTAAATGATAATTCTGTTTTGGTTGAGGGCAAGCTATACAAGAAAAATGAAGTGGTAAAAACAATCCATACAGACCTTGAGGGTGTCGCTTCTACTTCTTCTGACCTTTTACCTTATGGAAACTTCCGTATCGTTGAAAGTGAAGCTCCCGACGGTTACTTAACTGACGGTGTAAAACCGATTGATTTTACAATCACAGAAAATGGAAAAATCGTGGACTTAACCGACGAATCTCATTCTATCTACAATCAGATTAAGCGTGGGGATATTGAGGGCGTAAAAATCGGTGCAGGCACACACAAGCGTCTTGCTGATGTTCCGTTTCGGATCACAAGCAAGACGACGGGAGAAAGTCATGTTGTAGTAACTGATGATAACGGGCAATTCTCCACTTCTGCTGACTGGGCTTCTCATAAGCACAATACCAACGCAGGCAAGACCAGCGAGGACGGTGTGTGGTTTGGAACTTCTGAACCAGACGACAGCAAGGGTGCATTGCCTTATGATACTTACATCATTGAAGAAATGAAATGCGACAGCAACAAAGGTTTTAAACTTATCCCACCTTTTGAAATCGTGGTATCAAGAAATAACCTTGTGATTGATTTAGGGACTTTGACTGATGAATACGAAAAAGAAATCTCTATCCATACCACAGCGACCAGCAAGGACGGCGAAAAGACAATCCTTGCAGGAAAAGAGGTTACAATCGTTGATACTGTCAAATTAGACGGACTTACCAAAGGCACAAAATATCAGCTCAAAGGCTGGCAGATGTTAAAGGAAGAAAACGCCGAGCTTGTCATTGACGGGAAACGTGTAGAAAACGATTATACCTTTATCGCTGATGATGAAGAAATGAAAGTGGAAATTTCTTATACATTCAATGCGTCTGCTTTAGGTGGCAAGAACCTTGTTACCTTTGAAGAATTGTATGATTTGAGCAATCCAAAAGAACCTGTAAAAGTTGCGGAACACAAAGACATTGAGGACGACGGGCAGACGGTACTTATTACAGAACGTATCATCAAAATTCATACGACTGCTACGGATAAGGACGGCAACAAAGAACTTGAAGCTGGAAAAGAGGTAACAATCATTGATACCGTAACCTTAGAGGGCTTAGAAGTCGGTACACAGTACAAACTTGTAGGCTGGCAGATGTTGAAAGAAGAAAATGCAGAGCTTCTTATCGACGGAAAACGTGTGGAAAGTGATTATACATTTACCGCTGACAGCGAAACTATGAAAGTGGAAGTTGCCTTTACCTTTGACGCTACTTCTCTTGATGGCAAACAGCTTGTAACTTTTGAAGAATTGTACGATTTAAGCAATCCAGACGAGCCGAAGAAAGTTACCGAGCATAAAGACATTGAGGACGAGGGACAGACGATTACCTTTAAGGAAAAACCAGAAGTCCCAGAAGAACCAGAGAAACCCGAAACACCGCCGACACCAGAGAAGCCACACCGACCTAGCGACAGTCCCAAAACGGGCGATAACACAAACCTTTACGGACTGCTTGCACTTCTTTTAACTTCTGGTGCTGGGCTGGCAGGTATCTTCTTCTACAAACGCCGTAAAATGAAGAAATCATAAGGCGGTAACGGTATGAGGAAAGAAAAATCACGCTCTCCGCCGAAGCTGTCAAACGGCAGACTTCCGCTTATTCTGGCTTGTCTGCTACTTACCTGCAAGAACACGGATAGTCAAGGGTGCGTAAGCATTGATTTTACCCTTTACTATCGGTGGGATTGCTGGTACTTCCCAAACCGCCAGAATAAGAAATCACAATCAATTTATCAAAAATAGAAAGAAACGAGGTAAAACAATATGGAAATGAAATATGTCGTGCCAGATATGGCACAGTCTTTTGGAACTCTTGAATTTGCAGGCGAAAGTGAGCCAGTCTTTGAAAGAGATAAAAATAACCGCAGGGTCTTAGCCAGACGAAGCTATAACCTTTATTCTGACGTACAAAAAGGCGAAAATGTTGTGGTGGAAATTCCCGTGCAGGCTGGCGAAAAGAAGTTCAAGTATGAACAGAAAGTAAAACTTGTCAATCCGAAGTTATACGGCAGAGGTTACGCAATCGGGGATATGGGACATACCGATTATGTGTTAGTTGCTGATGATATTGTAGCAGTTGAAGAAAAGTAAAGGAGTGAAGAATTTATGAGATTATCAAACGGGTTTGTTATTGACAAAGAGAAAACATTTGGAGAATTAAAATTTACAGCGGTGCGTGATGTGTTCTTACAGAATGAGGACGGGACACCGAGTACCCAGCTTAAAAAGCGTATCTATGATTTGAAGTGCAGTCTGCATGGTGGAATTATCCCCGTGTCCGTACCGCCAGAAGTACCGTTAAGGGAATTTCCGTACAATGCAGTTGTGGAGCTTGTCAATCCCGTAGCCGATACGGTATCAAGAAAGACTTATACGGGTGCAGATGTGGACTGGTATGTAAAGGCAGAGGATATTGTATTGAAGAATAAAGGCAACCAGAACGCAGGCAGTCCACAGAACCCTACAACGCAGGGACAGCCGAAGAAATAAAAGTGATGTATTTGTCTTAATTTTGATTGACCAATTTTGATTGACACAAACAATGCGGAGTGATATATTTATCTCATAAAGATACAAAAACATCTCATTTGAAAGGAGAGATAAATATGTCAAAGAAACAAATTAAAAAAATTATTTTTATGGGGGTAGGGTGTGCTTTATTGCTTATTGTTGGTACAATCTACTCCCTATTATACAATAATGGACGCTGGGTCAAAAATATGGATATGTCGGAATATGTATTTTCTTACAAGGATATTCCTATGTTAGTAATTGGAGCTTTAATAGCACTATATGCTATCTATATAGTAATTATCTGCTTTAAAAATGTCTTTTCAAAAAACAGCAGGGAAAAACGATATTCAAGAACAATTTCTCCTTACTGGGGATTTTGTGGAATGTTTGGTTTTCTGGGGTTTGGCGGATTTTGGACATACTATAAATTTGGAGAAATATTTCCTTTTGCTTTTTTCATATTTTTTGGTTTTTTCAGTTTTTTCTTTGAAGGTAAACTTTCTCATATCTTAGAAGATGAGCTTTTTCAAGAAAATAAACGTAAGGCACAATTAGAAGCTTACAAGATAGGTTTTAAACTATTATTTGTAGTTATCTGGCTTATGGCAATAGGTATGTTTTCCCGTAATGTTGAGTGGTGTGCAATGTTTATGCTGATTTCTGTTTCACTTATCTATGCTCTTGTTCTTTTTCTTAGCAACTATTTATTATATCGTTATGAAAAAAGGGAATAAATTATGGAAGCAAAGTTTGTATGTAATTTAAAAAAATATCGTGTAGCACAAGAATTAACACAAGAACAACTCGCTGACATTGTAGGTGTTCGTCGTGAAACTATTATGAGATTAGAAAAAGCACAATATAATCCGTCACTTAAATTGGCAATAGATATTTCAAGAGCTGTAAAAGCTCCGATAGAAGATATATTTATTTTTGAATAAAGACAGTTTAAAGCAGTTAGTCTTAGGATTGACTGCTTTTTTCGTACACAGAAAGGAGAGATTGTTTTATGCGTAAGATTTGGAATAAAGGACACCGTATCAGAGCCAGCGACAAGCACCTTGTTTACCACTTTTCCATAGGAACGCTTCTGTTTGTATTCGTGGCGGTTCTCCTGCTACTGAATAGTAAACAGCTCATGCGTACCGATTGGGAGCATTTCAGCTTGTTAGAGAACGGCTTGACGCTTTGCCCTTACAACTTCATAACTATACTGATAGCGACTGGTGTTTGTGCATTGGTCGCTTTTGGGTATTACCGCTTCTGTTACGACAGTTTCAAGAAGCTCCTGCACCGTCAAAAGCTGGCAAGAATGGTACTGGAAAACAAGTGGTATGAAGCCGATACCGTACAAGACAGCGGTTTTTTTACTGACCTGCAAAGCAGATCAAGGGAAAAAATCGTCTGGTTTCCAAAGATTTATTATCAAATGGAAAAAGGCTTGCTTCATATCCGCTGTGAAATCACGCTGGGAAAATATCAAGACCAGCTTTTACGGTTAGAGGATAAGCTGGAAAGTGGCTTGTATTGCGAGCTGACTGACAAGACCCTGCATGACGGCTATATTGAATATACCCTGCTTTATGATATGATAGCGAACCGCATTACCATTGATGAAGTACGGGCAGAAAATGGCTGTCTTAGACTGATGAAAAATCTTGTCTGGGAATATGACGCACTCCCTCACGCTCTGATTGCTGGTGGGACTGGTGGCGGTAAAACCTATTTTCTGCTGACGCTCATTGAAGCCTTACTGCATACAAACGCTGTCCTTTACATTTTAGACCCAAAGAACAGCGACCTTGCGGACTTGGGAACAGTCATGCCAAACGTCTACCATACTAAAGAAGAAATGATAGATTGCGTCAATGCCTTTTATGAGGGCATGGTACGACGAAGCGAGGAAATGAAACGACACCCGAACTATAAGACGGGCGAAAACTACGCCTATCTTGGACTGCCTCCCTGCTTTCTTATCTTTGATGAATATGTGGCATTTTTTGAAATGCTGGGGACGAAAGAAAGCGTGGGCTTACTTAGCCAGTTAAAGAAAATCGTTATGTTAGGACGACAAGCAGGTTATTTCCTTATCGTTGCCTGCCAGCGTCCAGACGCAAAGTATTTCTCGGACGGTATCAGAGATAACTTCAATTTCCGTGTGGGACTTGGGCGTATCAGCGAATTAGGTTACGGTATGCTGTTCGGTTCAGATGTGAAAAAGCAATTTTTCCAGAAGCGTATCAAGGGGCGTGGCTATTGTGATGTGGGAACAAGTGTTATCAGTGAATTTTACACGCCTTTAGTCCCGAAAGGACATGATTTTTTACAGACTATCTGCTCTCTTGCACAAGCAAGGAAGGACGGGACGGCGACGTGCGAAGCGAAAGGCGACGGCACGGACTAGCCGTTGCTGGTGTGGCGTAAGCCACGCCAGCAGGTAAAACCCCTCGGTATCTAACAGAGGGGTACGTTTGCAAATAGACAATAGACAAAAAACATAGGAAACATAAGGCTTCTAGCATGATTTCCTAGCAAAATTCAGTTGTGAAGTCGTTAAAAAAAACTTCACACTTTACAGATTGGGGGTATGGTTCTGAATGAAGAACAATGGATAAAAGAATTACGGGAGAAACGGATTGCTTACGGTATCTCACAAGGCAGGCTGGCGGTGGCTTCTGGTATCACAAGGGAATATCTCAACAAGATAGAAAGTGGAAAAATGAAGCCGTCAAAGGAACTTCTGGAAACTCTGTATAAAGAACTGGCAAGGTTCAATCCAGAAGCACCGCTTACCATGCTGTTTGATTATGTGAAAATTCGTTTTCCTACGCTGGATATACAGCACATCATCAAAGATATATTAAAACTGAATATCAATTATATGCTCCATGAAGATTACGGGCGTTACAGCTATACGGAGCATTATTCTTTAGGGGACATCTTTATCTATACGTCGGCTGACGAAGAAAAAGGTGTCCTTTTAGAATTAAAGGGGCGTGGTTGCAGGCAGTTTGAAAGTTACCTGCTGGCACAGCAAAGAAGCTGGTATGACTTCCTCATGGACGCACTTATAGACGGTGGTGTGATGAAGCGTATCGACCTTGCTATCAACGACCATACGGGCATTTTGGATATTCCAGAGCTTGCGGAAAAATGCAGGAAACGGGAATATATCGGAAAGTCCAGAAGCTATAAGTTTTACCAGTCGGGCGAGCTTATCAAGCACAGAGAGGACGACAGAGAATATATGGGACGTACCCTTTATCTTGGTTCGCTGAAATCAGATGTGTATTTCTGTATCTATGAAAAGGACTATGAGCAGTACGTCAAGCTGGGGACACCTCTGGAAGAAGCTGACATTATCAACCGTTTTGAGATACGGCTTCGCAATGAACGAGCCTATTATGCAGTACGAGATTTGCTGACGTATTATGACGCAGAGCAGACCGCATTTTCTATCATCAACCAGTATGTGCGGTTTGTTGATGAAGAACCCGACAAGCGAAAAAATGACTGGAAACTCAATGACCGCTGGGCTTGGTTTATCGGAGATAACAGACAGAGCTTGAAGCTGACGACAAAGCCAGAGCCTTACACCTTAGACCGTACATTGCGGTGGGTACAAAGGCAGGTAGCACCGACCTTGAAAATGCTGAGAAAGATTGATAAGGGAAACGGTACAGACTACATGGAAACAATCGAACAGCAGGCAAAGCTCACAGAAAAGCATGAAATGATAATCAAACAGCAGACGACCCCTGCAAAAGATTTGGTGGAAAGTTAGGAGTGATAAAAAATGTGGGTATTATTAAAAGACTTCCTGCTGGTATCTATGGGAATGGGTATCGGCGTAGTCTTGATGTGTATTTTGAATGTCGGCAAAGAAGCTGACTATGAAATGAAACAATTAAAAGAAAGCGAGGACAATTAAATGAATTTCGGACAAAATTTATATCAATGGTTTTTATCAAACGCACAGAGCTTAGTGCTTATGGCGATCGTGGTTATCGGTATCTACTTAGGGTTTAAACGTGAGTTTTCCAAACTTATCGGTTTCTTAGTAGTTGCCTTAATTGCTGTCGGCTTGGTATTCAATGCTGGTGGTGTGAAAGATGTACTGTTAGAGCTGTTCAACAAGATTATCGGTGCATAAAATTTTATTGTAGTGCTGATATGAGAATGTTATAATGTGGATATGAAAAAAGCGAGAATTTAGAAGTTATGGAGTGTGAAACATTGAAAGAATTTTTTGAAAAGCATAAAGAAAAGATAATAACACTTTTATTATGTGGAGTTTTATTTATTATCGTACTATCTGTTTTAGCTCTAATAAGTGGTGCAATAATGAAAGTGTTTGGGTTTGAATATCGTTCTATCGGAAGTATTATTTTGTTTTTTATTATTGCAACAATTATTTCTTATCCTTTAGGCTTGATTGCTGGTGCATTTCCAAAGGCTTTGTTATCTTTAGACAAAGTATCTATTTATACAGCAATGGCACTCTATTTAATCTTAGACACATTTGCAACTTTTTGGGGATTGAGAATTACAGATTATTGTATGCAAACTATTTCAGCAGAAGATATATCTATTTTTGTTATATCACTAATATTTGCATTATTAGGGGTTAGCGATATTAAAAAAATTCCGCACGATGAAGTTCGATAAATACTACTTTCACAATTTCATATCTATACGCCCAAAGCAGTTAATCTAAGGATTGACTGCTTTTTATACCGATAATAATGTTGATGATAAAATATTTAATGTTTATCATTAAGAAATGATTGACAAAAATAAAAAGAATGATATACTGTGTGTTAAGAAATGAAAGGAGCTTTTACTTATGAAAGAAAAACCATTGAGAAAATCTGCTCGTTTTATCTCCATACTTCTTAGCATTGGCTGTATTATTTTCGGTATAATGAGTGTATTATTATTTGCAGGAATTATGGTTTTCGTTTGTGCCAAACTTTTTTTCTCGGAGATATTCCTAGAAGCGTGGGAAACTGCTATTAAAGCAGGTCAAACTCTTAGTTTTGGACAATGTATATTCTTTTTCATTTGCGTTCTTGGAGAGTTTATTTGTATCTTTTTAGCCTTATATAACGCCAAAAGAATATTTGGGTGTATCAGCAAAGGACATTCTCCTTTTACAAACACAACAGCTATTCAGATACGCAAAATAGCACTGTATGTTCTATTATTTGCTGTATTTTCCGTACTCTCTGTATTTAAGATGGTGTTTTCATCATTCTTTATGTGTGCCTTGTTTGCCCTTATCTTGTACTGTATTTCTCTCATTTTTGATTATGGGTGTGAGTTACAACAAGAGATAGATGAAACACTATAAAGGAGATAAGATATGGCAATAATTTTAAGACTTGATAGAATGATGGCTGATAGAAAAATAAGCTTAAATGAACTATCAGAAAAGGTTGGCATTGCAAATGTCAATTTATCCAAAATCAAAACAGGTAAAGTAAGTGCTATTCGCTTCTCTACGCTAAATGCTATTTGCAAAGCACTGGATTGTCAACCAGGGGATATATTGGAATATCAGAAAGACATAGAAGAATAAAATACAATTTCATATCCATACACACAAAGCAGTTAGTCTTATGATTGACTGCTTTTTTCTTACCAAAATTTCAGATTGGAGTGATGAAATGAGCGATATTTTTAAGGATATACAGGCAAACGTCGGCTGTGAATACATTTCCGACCTGCCCTCTTACAAGCGTAAGGTGTGGCAGGAAATGAAACGACTGAACCCTGCCGATTATGAAGAAAGACAGTTAGAAGATTTTTCTAAATATGTGTTTGGTATGTCGTACCAGACCTTACAAGATGTGATGAAACAACAGAAAGGACGTGAGGAACAATGCAGGAAACAAGGGTGCTGGTGGAAACGAAAGGAACAACTGGCGAAGAAACAACATCATACTGGTTTGACCTGCCGATAGATGTTGCAGAGTTTGAAGAAAAGTTAGGTGTCGGTGCAGAAAGTGGGGATTACCGCATTATCGAAAAGGTACTGCCCTTTGCTGATGAAGTCCACGAACATACAAGCGTGTACCAGCTCAACGAATTAGATTTTATGTACCGCCAGCTTTCAAGCGATATGCAGGAAGAATATGTATCACTTCTTACCGTGTATGAAAATTTAGAAGCACTTTATATTTGCAGGAACGTGATTACGGTTTATCCCGACTGCAAAAGCATGATAGATGTTGCAAGGCAAAAGCTGATGAACGACCCGACATTTAAGCATTTATCCGAGGACTGTCAAGAATATTACTTTGACTTTGAAGCCTACGCTTCTCACTTGCAGGAACACGGGAAATTTTTAGTAACAGAACACGGTATCTTTGAACTGCCAGAGTAGGAAATGAGGTGGTGCTTATGATTGATGATATGGCGGTTTACATTGCTAATCTTGGCAAATACAATGAGGGCTATTTAGTCGGTGCTTGGTTCACGTTCCCCATTGACGAGGAAGATGTGAAAGAAAAAATCGGCTTGAATGAACAGTATGAGGAATACGCTATCCATGATACCGACAACTTCCCCATTGCGATTGGCGAGTATGTTTCCATTGAAGAACTTAATGAGATGTATGAAATGATAGAGGAACTTCCCGACTATATCGTAGAGTGTCTGGACGAATTTATCAGCCACTACGGGACGCTGGAAGAAGTCGTGGAACACAAGGACGATATTTATTATTATCCCGACTGTGAAACTATGACAGACGTTGCCTATTACTACATAGACGAATTGCAGGCACTTGGGGACATTCCACCCAGCTTACAGAATTACATTGACTATGAAGCCTACGGGCGAGATTTGGATATGGGCGGTTGCTTTATTGAAACAAGCCGAGGTATGTGCGAGATACCATATTAACGCTGGAAGATCAGCGACAAGCATTGTTGTTACTGACAGCGTATTTCTCTTTAAGGGACAGTCTGAAAATGGCTGTCCTTTTCTATTTAGAAACTTACGAAAGGAGCTGAAAGAACTTGAAAAAGATTAAATCTTATACGGGTATCTGGAACGTGGAAAAAGTCTTGTATGCAATCAATGACTTTAACTTACCCTTTCCCGTTACCTTTACACAGATTACATGGTTTGTGATTACGGAATTTCTCATTATTCTGTTTGGGGATATTCCCCCACTTTCCATGATTGAGGGAGCATTTCTCAAATACTTTGGTATTCCCGTTGCTCTCACATGGTTTATGTCGCAGAAAACCTTTGACGGAAAGAAGCCGTACAGCTTTTTGAAATCACAGATAACCTATGCCCTGCGACCGAAAATCACTTATGCAGGAAAAGCCGTAAAACTGCATAAGCAGATACTCAATGAAACAATCACGGCAGTAAGGAGTGTGAACTATGTTCCCGATAAAATATATTGACAATAACCTTGTCTGGAATAAGGACAATGAGGTGTTTGCTTATTATGAGCTGATACCATACAACTATTCTTTCCTATCCGCAGAGCAGAAATTTATCGTGCATGACAGTTTCCGACAGCTTATCGCACAGTCCCGTGAGGGAAAAATTCATGCGTTGCAGATTGCAACGGAAAGCTCAATACGAAGTATGCAGGAGCAGTCAAAGAAGCTGGTTACGGGGAAATTAAAGGAAGTTGCCTGCCAGAAGATAGACGAACAGACCGAAGCGTTAGTATCAATGATTGGGGACAATCAAGTGGACTACCGCTTTTTTCTTGGCTTTAAGCTCATGGTTACGGAAGAACAGCTCAATCTGAAGAACATCAAAAAATCGGCGTGGCTGACATTCAAGGAATTTCTCCATGAAGTGAACCACACGCTGATGAATGACTTTGTTTCCATGCCGAATGATGAAATCAACCGTTATATGAAAATGGAAAAGTTGCTGGAAAATAAAATCTCCCGTCGCTTTAAGGTGCGTCGCTTGGAAATCCATGATTTTGGGTATCTCATGGAACATCTTTACGGCAGGGACGGTATCGCCTATGAAGATTATGAGTACCAGCTACCAAAGAAGAAATTACAGAAAGAAACGCTGATAAAATACTACGACCTTATCCGTCCGACAAGGTGTGTGATTGAGGAAAGCCAGCGGTATTTGCGATTGGAACATGAGGACAGGGAAAGCTATGTGTCCTACTTTACCGTCAATGCGATTGTTGGCGAGCTTGATTTTCCGTCGTCTGAAATCTTCTATTTCCAGCAACAGCAATTCACATTCCCCGTTGATACTTCTATGAATGTAGAAATCGTGGAGAACCGTAAAGCATTAACAACCGTCCGCAACAAGAAAAAGGAATTGAAAGACCTTGACAATCACGCTTATCAAGCAGGAAGTGAAACAAGCTCAAATGTGGTGGACGCATTAGACAGCGTGGATGAGCTGGAAACGGACTTAGACCAGACAAAAGAAAGTATGTATAAGCTCTCTTATGTAGTGCGTGTATCGGCTGATGATTTGGACGAATTAAAACGCCGTTGTGATGAAGTCAAAGATTTTTACGACGACCTCAATGTAAAGCTGGTGCGTCCTGCTGGGGATATGCTGGGGCTTCATTCTGAATTTCTTCCTGCCAGCAAGCGATATATCAATGACTACGTGCAGTATGTAAAATCAGATTTCTTGGCAGGTCTTGGTTTTGGTGCGACCCAGCAGTTAGGGGAAACTACGGGTATCTATATGGGCTATTCCGTTGATACGGGAAGAAATGTGTACCTGCAACCGTCGTTAGCTTCGCAGGGTGTAAAAGGTACAGTAACAAACGCTCTTGCTTCTGCTTTTGTCGGTTCGCTTGGCGGTGGAAAGTCATTCTGCAACAATCTTCTGGTATATTATGCGGTGCTGTTTGGCGGTCAAGCAGTCATTTTAGACCCCAAAGCTGAGAGGGGCAACTGGAAAGAAACGCTCCCAGAAATCGCCCATGAAATCAATATCGTAAACCTTACCAGCGACAAGGACAATGCAGGACTTCTTGACCCGTTCGTGATTATGAAGAATGTAAAAGACGCTGAAAGTCTGGCAATCGACATCTTAACATTCCTTACGGGTATTTCCTCTAGGGACGGCGAAAAATTCCCTGTACTTCGTAAGGCGGTACGCTCCGTTACCCAGAGCGACAGTCGGGGCTTGCTCCATGTGATAGACGAGCTACGCCGTGAAGATACACCCATATCAAGAAATATCGCAGAACATATCGACAGCTTCACGGACTACGACTTTGCACACCTGCTGTTTTCAGACGGTACGGTGGAAAATGCAATCAGTCTGGATAACCAACTCAATATCATTCAAGTAGCGGACTTAGTATTACCAGATAAGGATACAACATTTGAGGAATACACGACCATTGAATTATTGTCGGTGTCTATGCTGATTGTGATTAGTACCTTTGCCCTTGATTTTATCCATTCAGACAGAAGCATTTTTAAGATTGTAGACCTTGACGAAGCGTGGGCGTTCTTAAATGTGGCACAAGGCGAAACTTTATCAAATAAGCTGGTGCGTGCTGGACGAGCTATGCAGGCAGGCGTCTATTTTGTTACACAATCTTCTGGCGACGTGTCAAAGGAAAGTCTGAAAAACAATATCGGCTTGAAGTTTGCCTTTCGTTCTACTGACATCAACGAGATAAAGCAGACCTTAGAATTTTTCGGTATCGACAAGGACGACGAGAACAACCAGAAACGCTTGCGTGATTTGGAGAACGGACAATGCTTATTGCAGGACTTATACGGGCGTGTCGGTGTGGTGCAGATACACCCAGTCTTTGAAGAACTGCTACACGCCTTTGATACCAGACCGCCCGTACAGAGAAATGAGGTGGAGTGATGAAAGAAAGGATAAAAGGTGCGTTCACAAAAAGGAAGATACTTCACTTTCTCAAAATGGCTCTGTTTGTCGTGGCACTCTCCCTTATCCTGCTCTCACTTCTGGGGACGGTGGCTCATGCGACGGGGCTTGTGGACGATACCATAAACGCAGAAAATCTTTACTCAAAATATCCGCTGTCGAATTACCAGCTTGATTTTTATGTGGATAATAGCTGGTCGTGGTTGCCATGGAACTGGCTGGACGGTATCGGAAAATCGGTGCAGTACGGACTTTACTGCATTACCAATTTTGTCTGGACGATAAGCCTTTATTTAAGCAATGCTACGGGCTATGTGGTGCAGGAAGCATACAAACTTGATTTTATTAACGATATGGCAGACAGTATCGGACAAAGCATACAGACCCTTGCAGGCGTTACCGAGAACGGCTTTTCTTCTACGGGCTTCTATGTCGGTTTCCTGCTTCTCATTATCTTAATAGTGGGACTTTATGTTGCCTATACGGGACTTATCAAACGCGAAACCAGCAAGGCACTTCACGCTGTTATTAACTTTGTGGTGGTGTTCGTGTTGTCCGCTTCCTTTATTGCCTACGCTCCCGATTACATCAAGAAGATAAATGAATTTTCATCAGACATCAGTACCGCTTCTTTGGACTTGGGAACAAAAATCATGCTCCCCAACTCTGACAGCGAGGGCAAGGACAGCGTGGACTTGATACGGGACAGCTTGTTTTCCATTCAAGTGGAACAGCCGTGGCTCTTGCTTCAATTTGGTAACAGCAACGCAGAGGAAATCGGGACAGACCGTGTAGAAGCTCTGGTATCAGTAAGTCCAGAGGACGAGGACGGCAAGACCAGAGAGGAAGTCGTGAAAACAGAAATCGAGGACAATGACAACAACAATCTGACGATACCGCAGGTCGTAAACCGTTTAGGTATGGTGTTCTTCCTGCTATTCTTTAACTTAGGTATCACGATATTTGTATTCTTGCTTACGGGTATGATGTTGTTCAGCCAGATACTCTTTATTATCTTTGCAATGTTTTTACCTATCAGCTTTCTACTTTCCATGATACCGAGCTATGAAAGCATGGCAAAGCAGGCAATCGTGAGGGTATTTAATACCATAATGACACGGGCAGGAATAACGCTCATTGTAACGGTGGCGTTCAGCATTTCCAGTATGTTTTATAACATCTCCACAGACTACCCGTTCTTTATGGTGGCGTTCTTGCAGATAGTGTGTTTTGCTGGTATCTATATGAAACTGGGCGACTTAATGAGTATGTTCTCACTTAATGCTGGCGACAGTCAAAACATGGGACGAAGAATTTTCCGCAGACCGTATCTGTTTATGCGACATGGGGCTAGGCGTATGGAACACCGTATTGCAAGGGCGGTAAGTGCTGGCGGTATTTCGGGCGGTGTCGCTGGTGCGGTGGCTGGAAGTGCCGTTGCTAATAAACGAGCGGAAAGAAAAAATACAGCTTCAAAAGAAAATCGGGGCAATACCACTTCCAGCATGGGACAGCGTGCAGGCTCAAAGGTTGGTGCTGTCTTAGATACGAAAAATAAAGTAAAAGACAAGGCAAACGCTGTCAAAGAGAATATCAAGGATATGCCAACACAGACCGCTTATGCGGTATATTCCGCAAAGGAAAAAGCAAAGTCCAGCGTGTCTGACTTCAAGCGTGGTATGGTGCAGGAACAGCAGTCCAGACAAACGGGACGATTGGAAAAGCAGACACAGCATAGACAAAATATCGCCGATAAGCGTATGGAGCTTCAAAAGGCACAAGAAGCAAGGCAGGCACAGCGAAAGGCTGACGGATCAGCGACAACGGGAGCTACCCGTCCCCATGAGCGACCAGCCACGGCTTCAACCATTCCAAAGCCGAGTATGGAAAAGACGCAGGAAGTCAAACGCCCTGCCACAGCGACCACTTCAAAAACAAGTGAGCCAGTCAAGACAAGTGTTATCAAAGAGCGTCCGCTATCTTCTGGTGCTTCTGATAGAAAAGCGACCCAGTCTGTACAGCCAGTACATAGGCAGAATGTAGAAAAAGTGGTATCGCAGGAAACACGCCAGAACTACAAAGCAGAGCGTACTACAAAGACACAGACCTTTGAACAATCAAAGCGTACAACAGAACATACCGAAAAGAACCGTAGTCTTGTAATGAAGAAAGGACAGAAGAAAAAATGAAACTGAAACATATCGCTATCATTGGCAGTCTGTTTCCTATCCTCTTTTCTCTGGTGCTTTTCTTTGGTGTCTTGATTAGTGCGGACAGCGACGACGAGAACAGTAACTTTTCTTCTGGCATTACGGGTATGAACTTATCCGCAGAAGTCTTGAAACATCAGCCTATGGTGGAAAAATATGCCAGAGAATACGGCATTTCCGAGTATGTCAATGTGCTACTGGCTATCATTCAAGTAGAAAGTGGCGGTACGGCAGAAGATGTTATGCAGAGTTCAGAAAGTCTGGGACTACCGCCCAACTCTTTAGATACAGAAAGCTCAATCAAGCAGGGGTGTAAATATTTTGCGTCCCTGCTTTCTTCCTGCAAAAATCAAGGTATCGACGATTTGAATGTAGCGATACAGTCCTATAACTATGGCGGTGGTTATGTGGGATATGTGGCAGGAAAAGGAAAGAAACATACCTACAATCTTGCAGAGAGCTTCGCCCGTGAGAAATCGGGCGGAAAGAAAGTAACCTACACCAACCCGATAGCTGTTGCGAAGAACGGGGGCTGGCGGTATGGCTATGGAAATATGTTCTATGTGGAATTAGTCAATCAATATCTGACTGTGGCACATTTTGATAATGCGACGGCACAAGCGATTATGAATGAAGCGTTGAAATATCAAGGCTGGAAGTATGTGTATGGTGGCAGTAACCCGAACACTTCCTTTGATTGTAGCGGACTTGTGCAATGGTGCTATGGAAAAGCTGGTATCTCCTTACCGAGAACAGCACAAGCACAGTATGACGCTACCCAACATCTTCCACTCTCGCAGGCAAAGGCTGGGGACTTGGTGTTTTTCCATTCCACCTATAATGCTGGTTCGTATGTAACCCATGTGGGAATATATGTGGGAAATAACCAGATGTACCATGCAGGCGACCCGATAGGATATGCAGACCTAAGCAGTAGTTACTGGCAACAGCACTTAATCGGTGCAGGACGAGTAAAACAATAGAAAGGACTTGAAAAATATGTTTAAGAAGAATAAGAAACAGACAGAAACTATCAAAGAACCAAAAGAAAAAAAGGTGCGTACTGTCAAGGTAGGCACACATCAGAAAACCGTGATTGCGTTGTGGGTGGTGCTTATCGCAAGCGTGAGTTTTGGGGTGTATAAGAATTTTACGGCTATCGACCAGCACACGACCCACGAAAAAGAAATCATTGAGCTTCGCTTACAGGACACCAACGGGATAGAAAATTTCGTGAAGAACTTTGCGAAGTCCTACTACACATGGAGTAACAGTAAAGAAGCGATTGAAGCAAGGACGCAGGCAATCAACGGTTATCTGACAAAGGAATTGCAGGACTTGAATATAGATACCATTAGAACCGATATACCGACCAGCTCCACAGTTACAGATGTGATTGTGTGGCATATCGAGCAATCGGGAACGGACACTTTTTCTGCTACCTACGAAGTAGATCAGCAGATAAAAGAGGGAGAACAGACAAGAAATGTCAAGGCAACCTATACCGTAAAAGTCCATGTAGACGCTGACGGGGATATGGTAATCGTTCAGAACCCTACCCTTGCACCAGCAATCGAAAAATCAGACTATGAGCTAAAGACACCAGAAGCAGACGCAAGCGTAGACGCTGATACCGTCAATGACGCTACCGCATTTCTGGAAACATTCTTTAAGCTCTACCCAACAGCCACAGAAAAAGAGCTTGCCTACTATGTAGCTGGAAATGTGATTGAACCTATCGGCAGGGACTACCTTTATTCTGAATTGGTAAACCCTATCTTTACAAAGAACGGGGATAATGTGAAAGTCAAGGTAGCGGTAAAATTCCTTGATAATCAGACAAAGGCGACGCAGGTATCACAGTATGAGCTTGTGTTACAAAAGGATAGTAACTGGAAGATTGTAGGATAAATGATATAAAAAGACCGTAGCCTGTAATATAACACTCTGATGTGATATACAAGCTACGGTTTTGTCATTGATTATTTATAGGTAAGGAAATAGTTGTAGAAAAGCCTTTATTTAATGCACTTGAAATGGAAACTGTTCCTTTATGAATAGAAATGATTTCTTTCACAAGAAGAAGTCCTAGACCATGTCGCAAATCTAACCTATTATCTGTACTTTGTAAATAATGAGGTGTCGATTGTATTTTTTGTAGTTCTTTTTCGGAAATTCCTTTTCCATTATCGCTGATTACTAATTCTAAATTATTTCCATTTATTTCTAATCTAACTGAAATTATACAGCCGTTTTCATTATGATTGATACTGTTAGAAATAATATTTTGTATTGCTCGACATAGCAATCTTTCGTCGCCTATAATAGTGATTTGTTCTGTATTATGGTTTAAGTTCAATTCAAATTCAAACTTATTATTTATATTGCTGTTTAGATATTCAGCAACAATTTCTCGTATCAATTTACAGAAATGAACTGGTTTTTCTTGATGTGGTTGCACATTATAATTTAATTGGCTTACAAGGTTTAAATCTTGAACCAAATTTTTGATTTTTACACTTTGAATTTTGATAATATTAGCTTGTTTTCTAGCGTTTTCCTCAACATTTAATGAAGAAGATATTCTATCTGCATATCCCATAATCATGGAAAGGGGTGTTCGTATATCGTGTGAAACGCCACTTATCCAGTTTGCTCTTGCTTGATTTTGTTTTTTTAATTGCAATGACGTTTCGTTGATACGATTTCCAATTTCTTCCAATTCTCCATTTATATTAAGTGTAACCGTTTCGCCGTGTGATAGTTTATCTATTCCATTGAGTATAGGGGAAATTTTTAACATCACATTTCGTTTTGATAAGTAGTACACAATAAATAGAATGGCAATATTTGATACTAACATAATCAAAAAAAGAAAGGGTGTTTTCTGTATTGCTGATAAGGGAAGATAGTTAGTCATAAATTTTGAATAGCTGTTCTTTGGATAACCTAATACTAATAAATCATTTCCTTGTTTCCATGTAAATACGGGATAATTTTCGATATACCCCTTAGAAAAGGTAGCAACATCTTGTAATGAATAGTTTAATGGTATTTCTTTTGGTAGATTGTGTTTCCATACTACATTACCATTATCATCTATTACTATTCCCCAGATATTGTTTGTAACTAAATCTTTTTGACATTTATTATTTAATATATATTCTCCATTTTGAATAGTAAGGTTATTAGATACTTTTTCTAGTATTTGAATAGGATTATCTTTGCTTATACTGTTGACAGTACCATTAAAAGTTAGGAAGAAAATTAATAAATCTAAAAGCACTATAAGAATTACTACTGATAAGTATATAAAGAAATGTTTACTGATAAATTTTCCAAAATTACGCATTATTGTAACCTGCTTTCCACGTTTATTTTATATCCCAATCCTTTAACAGTTATTAATGATTTTGGTTTTGAGGGGTTAAGTTCAATTTTTTCTCTTATACGTCGAATATGAGCAAGGAGAGAATTTCCATATCCAAATGGGTTATCGCCCCATACAGCTTCACAAAGAGCGTCTATTGTTACAATATGATTAGCATTTCGTACAAGTGTTTCTAAAATATCATGTTCTTTTGCGGTAAGAGGTAAAACTTCATCGTTCTTTATAACTTGTGCATTAGCCAAATCAATTTTACAATCATGTAATTCTATAAGAGGGCTATCTTCCTTATAACATCTGCGTAATACGGCATTTAGGCGAAAGACAAGTTCTTTTGGCATAAAGGGTTTTGTTATATAATCGTCAGCTCCTAACCCAAAACCAGAATATTTATCTTGTATATCATCTTTTGCAGTCAAAAATATTACTGGAATATTAGTGAAACTTCTTAGTGCGTCCATAAGTTCAAAACCGTTTCCGTCTGGAAGCATAACATCTAATATAGCTATATCTGGTTTTTCCTGTTGGCAGATTTCCAAAGCTGATTTTACACAATCAGCGGTAATAATATTAAAAAAGTTTTCATCTTCTAATATGGTAATGAGCATACTTCTTAAACTTTCTTCATCATCAACTATTAATACTTTTTTTGATTTTAAGTATGTATCTTTCATTTGTTTGTCACACTCTCTTTATCTTTTTCTTTATCCTATTATAACATTCTGAAAAAAGTTGAACAGTCATTTTCGCATTTGTAAGGTAAATGTAAGGTAGAGAGAATGTTGCTGTAATGTCGGTGTTTTATATTATAAGTAACGAGAAAGGAGTTAAAAATTATGAAAAACATGATTGAAACTAAAAATTTGACAAAAACATACAAAGAGTTTATTGCAGTAGACCACGTATCTTTACACATTAAGAAAGGTAGTATTTACGGTTTTCTCGGACCAAATGGTGCTGGGAAATCTACGACTATGAAAATGCTTTTGGGTTTGACTGCACCTACTGATGGAGAATTTCAAATTGATAACATGACTTTCCCGAATGACCGTGTTCGTATTTTGAAAGAAGTTGGTTCATTTATCGAGTCTCCGTCATTCTATCCAAATTTAACAGGTAGAGAAAACCTTGATATTATTCGTAGAATTTTAGAACTTCCAGCGTCAAGTGTTGATAAAGCATTAGAATTAGTAGGATTATCTGAATTTGGTAATCGCTTGGCAAAAAAATATTCTTTAGGAATGAAACAGCGTTTAGGTCTTGCTTCTGCTCTACTTGGCGAACCACCAGTTTTAATTTTAGATGAACCAACCAATGGTTTAGATCCAGCAGGTATTCACGAAATTCGCAATCTCATTAAAACACTTCCAAAAAGATATGACTGTACGGTTCTAATTTCGTCACATATGCTGTCAGAAATTGAATTATTAGCAGACGATATTGGTATTTTAAATCATGGAAGATTATTATTTGAAGGAAGTCTTGATGATTTGAAATTGACGGCACATCAAGCTGGCTTTGAAAATGATAACTTAGAAGAAATGTTTTTATCTATGATTGATGAGGACAATGCCAATAGAAAGCAGAGGTTAAAATTATGAAGAATTTAACCGTAGAATTAAAAAAATGTAAACGTACTGGAATATTAGTGGTTTTACCGCTTGTTGGACTTCTTGGTGCATTATACGCTTTTGTAAATTTTATAGTTCGTAAAGAGGTTTTGTTGAGTTTACCGCTTCCGCCTATGGACGTTTTGCTGACACAACTTTATGGAATGGTTATGGTTCTTAATATGTTCGGCATTATCGTGGCAACAACTTTAACATATAATATGGAGTTTCAAGGAAATGCAATTAAAAAGATGTATATGCTTCCTTTTAAGACATCATCTATTTTCAAAAATAAATTTTATATATTATTTGTTTTGCTTACTTTTTGTATCGTCTTGCAAAATGGAGCATTGTGTATTATTGGAAATATCTTTTTACCCAACGGAACTTTTGAGTTACTAACACTTGTCAAATATACAGGATATTGCTTTGTATCATCTTTACCTGTATTGGCATTTATGCTTTTGGTGTCATCACGATGTGAAAATATATGGTTTACATTAGGTATTGGAGTAGCAGGTTTTTTTAGCGGTATGGCAATGTCCCTTTCAGATATATCACTATTTCTTGTCAATCCATTTGTACTGATGATGAAACCTGCGGTAGCTTCAACAGCAAGTATTGATACAGGTATTTTAATATTGGGAGTTTTTGAAACAATCATATTCTTTATGATTGGCTGGTATCTTTGCAAAATAAAGCATTATGAATAAAAGGGGGGCAATCGTATGTCAATTATTGAATTGTTAAAAATAGAATTTATGAAAGTAAAAAGGTCTATGATTTTACCTTTGCTTTTAATTCCGCCTATCTTAGTTGTGATTTCTGGCGTATCTAGTATTAGTATGTATATGACGCCAGAATATACAGACGCTTGGTCGGCAATGTTCATTCAAAGTGCATTACTTTTTGGATATTATTTACTTCCATTTTCAATGGTAATTGTTTGCGTTATGATTTCCAACAGAGAAACAAAGAATAATGGTATATTAAAAATGCTTGCTTTGCCCATCAGTAAAGGAAAACTTGCATTGGCAAAGTTCTTTGTATTATTAAGTTTTTTAATGATTGAATTATTAATCTTTTTCAGTTCATTCATCATTGCAGGCATTATTGCTACTAAAATAATGAATGTGGCAGAAAATATTCCTGTTTTCTACTTACTCACATGGACATTAAAATTGTTTGCAACAATGATTCCAGCTATTGCTTGTATGTGGGCGATTACTGTACTATTTGAAAAACCACTATTGTCTATGGGATTAAATTTACTCTTAATAATTCCGGGGGTTTTAATTGCTAATACGCCTTTATGGTTAGTGTACCCTTATTGTTATAGTGGTTATGTCGTATCAGACGCATTACATACTGTAACAACGACGGGAACAGGAAGTACAATATCGCTATTTCCTTTTATACCGTGTGCTGTAATCATATCAGCCCTTGCACTATATGTTTCTATTAAATGCTTTGGACGAAAAGAAATGAGGTAATATAAAATGAAAAAAAATAAATTAAGTGTTATTACATTTATCATTTCGCTGTTACCATTTATCACGTTATTGATTTCTCTTTTTACAGAAGAAATTACAGGAGGACTTCAAACGGGATTGATTGTATTAAATGTAATCTCGATATTATCTGGTTTTGTTCTTTCGGTTTCGTTAGTAAAAAATCCCAAACGACGAGATGTATTTTCAATCGTCGCTTTATGTGTTAGTGCTTTTTTCGGTTTTCTTATGTTTGGTATTTTAGCTTTTGGCTTAATAGCCACTTTTATGTAAAAAATGTTTATGAAAAATATATAGATTAAAGGTTATTTGAAATATGATAGGTCTAAAAAAACGAGATATTAAAAAAGCTTTGAAAGCAGGTGCAAAGGCTGGCGGTGTTTCATTGGCTGATATACGGGCTGATATTGAAGCAACGATTGATGAAGCCATGAACAGCCCAGACCCAGAGGTGCAGGCAAATTTCAAAAAATATTTTGGTAATAAACGCCCTACCCCAGAAGAATATATTTACAAGATTACCAAAAAGACAAAGATTTGAAAAAAGGCTTGCTCCATACATATTGTATGATCTGCAAGCCTTAATCTATTTCAGAGGAAATTTAACAGTAAAAGTAGCACCGCCACCAGCAGTATCATTGATAGTTATTGTGCCGTTCAGCATTTGGGTTAATTCTTTGGCGATACTTAGTCCCAGTCCAAAATTTGATTTGTTCGTATGGGACTTGTCGCCACTATAAAAGCGGTCAAAAATATACTGCTTATCTTCATCAGAAATGCCTTGTCCGTGGTCTGCCACAGAAAAAGCAATATTCTTTTCGGTGGCGATTACTTCTATCTCTATCAAAGAATTATTCTTGGAATGTTGAATGGCATTATCCATAAAGACACACAAGATTTGAAACAGTCTGTCTTTGTCAGTAAGCATGGCAGGATAACTTTCTTCGGATAAATGTAGTTTTAGTTCTAAATTCTGCTTCATGCAGACTGGTTCGTAGGTTTCATATAACGTAATGAGCAAGGTATCTACATTGATTGTGCTTTTATGCAATGTCCATGTTTTTGCGTCAGAAGAAGCTAAAAGTAACATATCTTTGACTAAACGGGATAACCGCATACATTCAAAATCTATGGTCTGTACGGCTTGCCTTGCCTGTTCGTTTAAGGGAACATTATCAAGAAGCATATCCGTGTTGGAAATCATAACAGCAAGTGGAGATTTTAATTCATGGGACGCTGTTGCAACAAAATCTTTTTGGCTTTGCAATATTCGTTCTGTTGGGGCAAAAGACTTTTTCAGCAGATAACGGGTTAGTATGATAACAACGATACAAGCCAAAAGCCAGATAAGAAGATATATCGGTAATGTCTTTTGTAAAATATCCGTCAAGCCAGCTGTCTGATAAAGAAAAGTCCCATGATATACGGTATCATTTGCTGTCATAATTGTAGCAGGAATAACAAAATAAGTATCGTGATGTTTTCCTTTTATTTCCAGAAAACCGCCTTGTGAAGTTGTGGTGCTTTCTGTTTGTGATAATGGCTGTGTAGAAATCTGTTTTTCTACATCATGCAACAACTTGTCCGCAGAAGTTGGAAATGGAAAATCACTTTGATAAACGGTATTCCCTTTTGTATCGCTAATCAAGGAAAAAATATGATAACTTTCTTCGTAGGCTTTGAGTGCTTTATCCATATCCGAAGAATCACTTTCCGCTTGATAAATCAGCAAGGTTGTTAATCTTTGAAACAAGGTACTTTCGTTGATTTTCTCCGTATAAACCGTATTCGCAACAACAAAGAAAATCACAAGGGTAATAATCAGCATAACAGAACTTGCAAACAGAATATGAAGTTTTCGGTATAAATTATTTAACATGTTTCTTTCTCCAGTTTGTACCCTGCCCCGTAGACCGTTGTTATTTTACAGGAACTTTTTAACTCTTTTAGGCGTTTTCGCAGAAAAGAAATGTAACTGTCTACATTGCCAGTTTCTACCTCGGAAGAACTGCCCCAGATTTTAAGGATTAGCTGTTCACGGGAAAATAGTGTTTCTGGGTTCTGCATAAATACAAAAGTCAATTCGGTTTCCTTTGAAGTTAATAAAATAGAATTGACGGGTGTAGATAAGGTTCGGCTGTCTTTATCAAAAGTTAAATCTCCATATTGTAATTTAGACGATAACTGGATATTGGCAGGTCGCCTTGTCAATGCCCGAACCCTTGCAAGCAATTCTTTGATATGAAATGGCTTTACTAAGTAATCATCAGCACCGCCGTCTAAACCCTCCACCCGATTATCAAGGGTACTCATGGCTGTAATGATAAGGATAGGAATAGATATTCCTTTTCTACGCATAGATTTTATGATTGTTAAGCCGTCAATAATCGGTAGCATACGGTCTACAATGGCAATGTCATAAGCATAGTCTGTATTTAAGGCATACAGCATAGCGGTTTCCCCGTCATTGCAACAATCAACCATATAGTTTTCTTTTTCCAGCGAATTTTTTATATTTTTACATAATTCTAAATCATCTTCCAGAAGAAGTATTTTCATAATGTATCAATCCTTTTCTATATAAATTATAGACAGTATAACAGAAAAGTCTGTAAAAATCCTCTAAAAAATGATGATGATTTTCTTACTTTTTTACAGGATTTTTAGAATGGTTTGCTTTTACAATAGGGGCATATCGAACAAGAAAGGTGGAATACAAAAATGAAAAAGACAAACATCAGTAAATTCATAGCAGTTGGATTATGTATCTGTGCATTGACGGGGTGTGGTGCAAGTCCAGATGAGAAACCAGATACGTCTAATCCTATTGTCAATTCTAATACGAATGAAGAAAATGCAAATGGTTCTTCAGAAAATAAAGGAAACGACATATTAGATTCTGCTAATTTGATAGGAAGTGTTTTGGAATTTACAGACAATGGTTGCTTGGTAAATCAAGCAAAAGATATTGAGGGGGGAGCTGGGATAAAAATAGAAGCACCGGGAATGGAAAAAAAAGAGAATGCTGTTTCTGTAACCTATAACCCAGATTGTGAATTTGTCATTGCCACAGTAAATGCACAGTCTGGTGTTACAAATGTAACAACGGGTTCTATATCCGATGTGAAAAAGCAATCTGAAGTATATCTCTATGGAGAGTTTGCAGACACAAATCATTTCAATGCAACAAAGGTTGTCATAGCCCATTGGGAATAGAGGTGTGAAGTATGAAGTTTTATCAACTTGGTTTTCGCTATTTACAGCGAAAAAAAGGGAAAACCATTCTTCTGTTGATTGTTTTGATACTTGTAAACAGTATGATTTTAGGTACAAGCATGATTTTAAGGACTACAAATGAGTCCAAACAAGCCATGCAGGAAAAGACAAACTCTAAGATTGTGGCTGAAATTACAAGTAAGGACAGCAAGATAACAGAGAATGAAGTAAACAAGATTGAAACGCTAGAAGATGTTTCGTCTATCAACCGCATTGGTAGACAAGAGGTATTTCCGAATAATTTTGCTCCCGTTACGCTCAATACTTCTACGAATGAGGAAAATTTGAAAATAGCACTGCTTTCCTATGATGATTTGGAAAAGGACAGCCCTTTTTCAGAAATGCAGTACCGCTTAGCTTCTGGCGATTATATCAAGCGTGAGAAAAAGGGTGCTGTTATCAATGCGAACCTTGCAAATCAAAATGAGCTAAAAGTTGGAGATACGATTGAATTAAGTACAGAAAACGGAACAAAAGTATCTGTTCAGATTATTGGAATTTTCATGTCCGCAGGAAATGCGGAAAAAGACCAGCCGTCAGAAACTACCGCAGTCAATCGAATAGAAAATCAAATCTTTATTGACAACAGTACTTATAAAGAATTGTTCAAAGAAGCTGAATTTGAAAAAATCTGCATTTACTCAAAAAGACCAGAAAAATTAGATGTGCTGGAAACCAGCCTGCAAAAAATATTCGGAAATGATGTAGCACTTAGCACGTCTGATACCCTTTATCAACAGATGTCTGCTCCATTAGAGCAAATCAGTAAGGTGGCAAATCTTATGCTGGTACTTACATTGGTAACTGGTACTGTTGTTGTTTCCCTGCTGTTATGTATGTGGATGCGGACAAGGCAAAAAGAGGTGGCAATCTTTATGAGCCTCGGCAAGACAAAAAGTGAAATTTTCCTGCAAACTTTATTAGAAGCAGGCAGTGTATTTACACTTTCGGTTTTAGGAGCAACAGCCATTGGTAAATTGTTCTCGGGCGTTTTGCAAAACGTCATTACCGGTTCAGAAACAGTAACAGAAAATCTGAAAGTGGTTTTGCAGATACAAGATATTGGAATGTTGTTCCTTTTAGGCGGTGCAGTTATTTTGGTGGCATTGTGCTGTTCCATTCTTCCGATATTACGAGCAAACCCAAAAGATATATTAGCAAAAATGGAGGGATAGTACATGAATTTTTTTGGATTGGCAAGGCGTTCTGTGTTCAGAAAGCCCGTAAAAAGTATTCTCTTATTGTTGATTGTTTTTGCAATCAGTACCTTGCTTCTTGCAGGTGTGGCGAGCAAAAATGCCAGTATTGAGGTGCAGGACAAAACCAGACAAGCCATAGGTGCAGGCTTTCTTTTAGAAAGAAATGCAGAGTACCGAACAAAGCGAGTTCGTGAATACTCAGAAAAGATTGGTAATGATAAGGAAGGTAGTTTTGGTGGCTACCATCAGGAAAAAGAGATTATCAATGGTGTGGAGACTTGGACAGGCTGGACAACAAATGAATTTGAAAGCTTAGATATAAAAGACATTGAGAAATTGGCAAAAGCAAAAGGAATTGCTGATTACAATATTACAACAGTAACAACTCCCGTAAACCCTGTAAATTTCAAAAGGATTGAAGATAAAGATGTAGACCAGAATGCAGATGTTGGCGGTGTAAGTTTAATTGGAAACAAAGATATGAAACTAGACAGAAATGTTTTATCTGGAAACCTGCATATCAAAGAGGGACGAATGATAACCCCAGAGGATAAAGATATGTGTGTCATTTCAGAGGAACTGGCAAAGCAAAATAATCTGAAAATCGGCGATAAGATTTCTTTTAATGATTACCACGATACTGAAAATTCAAAGGTATCAGAAGCTGAGATTGTTGGAATTTATCAAGTGGATCAAAAGATGTCCCCACTTATGCAGGGAGATACTTACCGTTCGGAAAATGTAATATTTACAGATTTGAGATTTCCAGAAAAGGCAGAGGGTGAAACAAGTCCATTATATGAAAGAGCCTATTTCAAAGTGGAAGATGTGGAAGCTTACGACGAAGTAAAAGAAAATCTGCAAAAAGTAGACATCAATTGGGAGCAATATGATTTGATTGACAATAACGGAAATTCCGAAACCATGTCCTCAAACTTCAATGATTTAGCAAAAGTAAGCGAAATGATGATATTGGTAATCTCTGTTGCAAGTTTTGTTATCCTTGTTTTAGTATTTCTTTTCTG
The DNA here is from genome assembly GCF_055420065.1 of Massilimicrobiota sp. mt181. NCBI lineage: Bacteria > Bacillati > Bacillota > Erysipelotrichia > Erysipelotrichales > Erysipelotrichaceae > Massiliimicrobium > Massilimicrobiota sp. mt181. The sequence goes on along the minus strand of NZ_JBVAYN010000025.1, from coordinate 3,943 downwards.
GTTGAAAAATCGGGTGCAGGAAGTCGGTATTTTCTTATCTCTCGGTGTTCCGAAATTTAGAATTATCGGACAAATTTGGAGCGAAGCGATTATGATTGCTGTTCTTTCTCTTATGTTATCCTTTGCTGTCGCTCCTGCCGTTTCCAAAGCAACTGCAAATTATCTGGTATCACAGCAGGTTCAGCAAATGCAGGAGGAAGAAAAGAATAATGAGGGAAAAGTATCCACAGAATACGTTGCACCAAAGCAGGACGTGCAGAGTATCAGCGTAGAGGTTACACCAGAAATGTATCTACTGGACGGTGTAAGTGTTCTTGTGTTGATAACGGCTTCTGTTCTGGTATCTGGAATTGTAATACTAAAGAGAAACCCGAAAGATATTTTATCGGAAATGAGTTAGGAGGACGACGAAAATGTTAGAAGTAAAGAATGTAAGCTATGCTTACAAAACAAAAAAAGATAAAACCATTTTGAATAATGTATCTGCTACTTTCGAGGAGGGTATCTTCTATACCATTGTCGGTCCGAGTGGTGCAGGAAAAACAACACTCTTATCGTTGTTAGCAGGCTTAGACACAGCGGTAAAAGGGACTGTACTTTGCAATGGCGAGGACATTACAAAAAAAGGGCTGAATTACCACAGAAAGCATAATATCTCATTGGTATTTCAAAATTATAATCTGATTGATTATTTGACAACGGTTGAAAATGTCAAATTAGGTGGTAGTGGAAATGCTGAAAAATTATTGGAAGAAGTCGGCATTGGAAAAGAATACTGGCAGAGAAATGTATTGCAACTATCTGGTGGACAACAACAGCGTGTGGCGATTGCAAGAGCTTTAGCCAGCGACGCTCATGTACTTTTGGCAGATGAACCGACGGGAAATCTTGATGAAACTACCGCTGATGAAATCATTGCTTTGCTGAAAAAGACTGCACATGAATTAGGAAAATGTGTTGTTGTCGTTACACATAGTAAGCATTTGGCAGAAGAAGCCGACGAAATCTTAGAAATTAAAAACGGTGCAATTTCTTTTCTGTCTGAATAAACAAGAATAGTGCCGTAAAGGAGCTGTCATTATGGAATATTTTAGATATACCTCGACACAATCAATTTGACCCTAACGGCATTTTTATAAGAACTAAATACAATACAGTTTCAAAGGCTCGTACAGACTATATGTTTTGTGCGGGCTTTTTTCATGCCAGAAAAAAATTTTTTAAGTTTTTTTTGATTTTGGTTACGCTGTACCCCACTTTCAACGCGGTATATATGAAAAGGGGCAGACACCTCTTTTCGACTAGCGAAAGGAGGTGAGGAAAATGAAACCGTCAGAACTACAAGAAAAAACCTGTCATCAATTCGATTGTGCTATTAAAACAGTTATACGTCATAGAGCGATTGACTTCTATCGAGCGATACGTCGTTCAGAGAAAAAAGAAATGCCATTCGCCGAAATTATGGACGACCTCTTAAATTCCATAGGTACAGAAGATACATATTCTACGGATTATGTTGCAGTATTTGAAGTCTGTGGAGAAAAAGTATCAATCGAAGATGAACAACTGGCTCGTGCATTGAAAGCTATTGAAGAACGAAAGCGTAATATCGTTTTACAGTATTTTTTCATTGGGGACACGGACACTTACATTGGGAAAATGCTTGACTGTTCCAGAGCGAATGTAACGAAGTGCAGAATACAAGCACTAGACAAGTTAAAGCAACTGATTGAGGAGGAAAAAGAAAAATGCCAAAAGAGCTGACACCGACTTTCACGGTTATTTCCAAAGCCTGCGACGGCGACGAAACAGCAATTTCAAAAATCTTGGAATTTTATGACCCATATATCAATCAATGCTGTATGCGTCCGTTTTACGACGATAACAACAACTTACGTCTTGCGGTAGATTTGGAAATGAAAGGTTTTATCAAAGAAGCGATTATTCGTAAAATCTTAAACTTTGATATTAAACGCTTCTAATTCATATCGGGATTGATTATGCCCGTCTGGTCTTTGACAACTGAATAAAGCAGACAGATACGTTTGTGAGATAGCAAGCCACGGGGACTGTACGCCATGACCTTTCCAAAAGAAAGCGAGCGACCCACGCAGTGATCCGAGAGCGACCGTTGGAAAAGTCGCTTTGCCACGACCTATCCTCACAGAATAATGATACGTCCGCATGGTGCGGTTCTGCCCACAAGAATGGGAATAGTTGAGATACTAACGGAGCTTTCCAAAGCCGTCTGCCTGCTTGTAAAAAATGACACACAGTAAAGGAGGTGCATAGATTATGAACAATACTGATGTGCCTATCTGGGAAAAATATACTCTGACGATTGAAGAAGCGTCTAAATACTTCCGCATTGGCGAAAAGAAATTGCGTAAATTAGCCGAAGAAAATATTGACGCTGGCTGGGTTATCGTGAACGGTAATCGTATTCAGATTAAGCGAAAACAATTTGAAAAAATCATAGATACATTGGACGAAATCTAATGTCATTGAGCCGTAGATATGGTATAATAAGGTATAGCGTATCACGGCTCATTCCATGACGGAAAGGAGCTTTACACTATGTCTAATGTAAAACGAAAAGACAGTAAAAATCGCAATTTGCGTAATGGAGAGAGCCAGCGAAAAGACGGAAGATACGTTTATAAATATACCGATATATACGGAAAGCCACAATTTATCTATTCTTGGAAACTTGTACCGACAGACAAGACACCTGCTGGAAAGCGTGATGATATATCGTTGAGGGAAAAAGAAGCACAGATAAAAAAAGACCTTAACGACGGTATCGACACAGTCGGTGGTAAAATGACAGTCTGCCAGCTCTATGAGAAGAAGAACAGCCAAAGAAAGAACATTAAAAGGGCTACTGAAAAAGGACGACAGTATCTTATGAACGCTCTGAAAAACGACCCATTGGGTATGAGGGCGATTGATACTGTGAAGCAGTCGGACGCTAAAGAATGGGCTATCAGAATGAGTGAAAAAGGATATGCCTATAAAACGATTGATAACTATAAGCGTTCCTTGAAAGCGTCATTTTACATGGCGATACAAGACGACTGTATCAGAAAGAACCCATTTGACTTTAAGCTAAGTGATGTTCTGGAAGATGATACGGAGCAGAAAGTTATCCTTACACCAGAGCAGGAAGAACGCCTGCTTGCCTTTATGGAAAAGGACAAGATTTACAGCAAGTATTATGATGAGGTTGTGCTTCTGCTGGAAACGGGACTTCGTATTTCTGAATTTTGCGGACTAACGACGCATATTGATATGCAGAACAGAATACTCAATATAGACCACCAGTTATTGAAAGACAGCGAAATCGGCTACTATATTGAAACGCCTAAGACCAAAAACGGAAAACGGGAACTTCCATTGACAGAACGGGCTTATCAAGCAATCCAAAGAATACTAAAGAGCAGAGGAAAAGCACAACCGCTGATTGTAGGTGGTTACAGCAATTTCCTATTCTTAAACCGTGAGGGCTTGCCTAAAGTTGCAGGAAACTATGAGGGCATGGTGCGAGGATTGATTAAGAAGTATAACAAATATCACACGGACAAGTTACCGAACATCACACCACATTCATTCCGACATACTTATTGTACGAATATGGCAAACAGAGGAATGAACCCTAACACTCTGCAATATCTCATGGGACACGCTAACATAACCATGACACTTGGTTATTACGCACACGGTACATTTCAATCTGCAAAAGCGGAGCTGGAAAGGCTGGCTTGTTAATATCGGAGCTTATATTTACTACTCATTTACTACTTTTGGTTGCATTTTCATGCTGGTAAATGCCAGCTTATGCAAGGTATCTTCCAAAAAGAAAATACCGATAAAGCCCTAAAATACGGGATATATCGGCATTTACCAACTTATGAAAAGATAATCAGAAATTTAGTAAGTTTTT